>NZ_JAESIF010000110.1:0-11945 GCF_016757295.1 Streptomyces sp. M2CJ-2
CGGGTCGTCGCCGCCGGGGACGCGCAGGACGGCGGCGTCGGCCGCGGCCGCGGCGGGGTCGGTGTAGTCGGCGACGGTGAGCGGGCGCGGGGCGGTGTCGGGCCGTATGGGCTGCCAGCGCAGCTCGTACAGCGGGTCGCGGCGGGTGGCGGCGGCCATGTCGCGGGCGGTGACGGGCCGGAAGGCGGCCCGCTCCAGGGTGGCGACGGGCGCGCCCTCGGCGTCGGCGACGGACACGGTGAACGCGTCGTCGCCGGCAGGGGTGAAGCGGACGCGCAGCCGGTCGGCGCCGGAGGCGTGGAGTTCCACGCCGGTCCAGGAGAACGGCACGTGGCCGGCGGCGTCGCCGTCGCCGACGGCGGCCCGCAGGGCGTGCGTCGCGGTGTCGAGGGCGGCCGGGTGCAGGCCGTACCGGGCGGCCTCGGGCGCGGCGCTGTCGGGCAACCGCACCTCGGCGTAGACGTCGTCGCCGCGGCGCCAGACGGCGGTGAGGCCGTGGAAGGCCGGTCCGTAGTGCAGGCCTGCGTCGGCGAACGCGTCGTGCAGCCCGTCCAGGTCCACGGGTGCGGCGTCCGACGGGGGCCAGGCGGTGAGCGGGGTGCCGAGGTGGCCGTCGGCGGGGGCGAGCGTTCCGGTGGCGTGGGTGGTCCACGGCTCGTGGGGCGCGGCGCCGCCGGGGCGCGCGTGTACGGCGACGGAGCGCTGTCCGGAGGCGTCCGCGGGGCCGACGGCGATCTGGAGCGTGACCGAGCCGGTGTCGGGGATCAGCAGGGGCGCGCCGAGGGCCAGTTCGGCGACGCGCGGGCAGCCGGCCCTGTCGCCGGCGGCGACGGCGAGTTCGAGGAACGCCGTGCCGGGCAGGACGGCGTGGCCGCCGGCCCGGTGGTCGCCCAGCCACGGCTGGGTGGCGGTGGACAGCGTTCCGGTCAGCAGCACCCCGCCGGCGTCGGCGAGGGTGACGGCGGCGCCGAGCAGCGGGTGCGGTGCGGGGTCGAGTCCGGCGGCGGCGACGGCGCCGCGGGCGCCGCGGGTGGCGAGCCAGTACCGCTGGTGCTGGAAGGCGGTGGTGGGCAGCTGTACGGGCCGGGCTCCGTGTCCGGCGTACACCTGGGCCCAGTCGGGGGTGTGGCCGCTGACGTGCAGCCGGGCGACGGCGGCGAGCGCCGCGGCGGGTTCGGGGCGGTCCTTGCGCAGGACGGGTGCGAGGACGACGCCGGCGTCGGGGAGGCTTTCGGCGACGAGGGCGGTGAGCACGCCGCCGGGGCCGAGCTCGACGTAGCGGACGGTGCCCTCGTCGGCGAGGGTGCGGACGCCGTCGTGGAAGCGGACCGCCTCGCGGACGTGGCGGGTCCAGTACTCGGGGGAGCAGATCTCCTGGGCGGCGGCGATCCGGCCGGTGACGTCGGAGACGACGGGGATGGCGGGCGGCGCGTAGGAGACCTCCTTCGCGGCGCGGCCGAAGGCTTCCAGCATGCCGTCGACGTGGTGGGAGTGGAACGCGTGGGACACCCGCAGCCGCCGTACGCCGCGGCCCTGCGCGCGGAAGTGGTCGGCGAGGGCGAGGACGGCGTCCTCGTCGCCGGACAGGACGACGGAGGACGGGCCGTTCACGGCGGCGATGCCGGCGCGTTCGGTGAGCAGCGGCCGCACCTCGTCCTCGGTCGCCGCGACGGCGACCATGGCGCCGCCCTCGGGCAACGCCTCCATCAGCCGGGCCCGTTCGGCGACGAGGTGGCAGGCGTCGGGGAGGGTGAGGACGCCGGCGGCGTGGGCGGCGGCGATTTCGCCGACGGAGTGGCCGAGCAGCAGGTCGGGGGTGATGCCCCAGGAGCGCAGCAGCCGGAACAGAGCGACCTCGACGGCGAACAGGGCGCACTGGGCGTAGCCGGTGCGGTCCAGGGCGTCGGCGTCGGTGTCGATGACCTCGCGCAGCGGGCGGTCGAGCCGGCCGTCGAACGCCGCACACACCTCGTCGAAGGCTTCGGCGAACACGGGGAAGGCGGCGGCGAGTTCGCTGCCCATGCCGAGGCGCTGGGTGCCCTGGCCGGGGAAGAGGAACGCGGTCAGGCCGTCCTTGGCGGTGCCCTGCACGGTCTCGGGCGTGTCGTTGCCGTCGGCGAGGGCCGTGAGGGCCCGCAGGGCGGCGGTGGTGTCCTCGGCGAGGACGACGGCGCGGTGGTCGAGCGGGGAGCGGGTGGTGCCGAGGGCGTGCCCGAGGTCCAGGGCCGCGGGCAGGTCTTCGGGCCCGGCGGCGAGGTGGTCGGCGAGGGCGCGGGCCTGGGCGCGCAGCGCCGTCGCGGTGTGTCCGGACACGGGCCAGGGCAGCGGGGTTCCGGCCGGCCAGGCGCGGACGGGGGCGTCGGTGGCGGGCGGTTCCTCGTCGGCCGGGGCCTGTTCCAGGATGAGGTGGGCGTTGGTGCCGCTGACGCCGAAGGAGGACACGCCCGCCCGGCGCGGCCGGCCGGTGTCGGGCCAGTCGCGGGCCTCGGTCAGGAGCCGGACGGCGCCGGCGGACCAGTCGACGCGGGTGGTGGGGCGGGTGACGTGGAGGGTGGCGGGCAGCCGTCCGTGGCGCAGCGCCATCACGGTCTTGATGACGCCGCTGACACCGGCCGCGGCCTGGGCGTGCCCGATGTTCGACTTGACCGAGCCGACCCACAGCGGGTGCTCGGCCGGCCGGTCCTGGCCGTACGCGGCGAGGAGGGCCTGCGCCTCGATGGGGTCGCCGAGGGTGGTGCCGGTGCCGTGCGCCTCGACGGTGTCGATGTCGGCGGGGGTGAGGCGGGCGTTGGTGAGGGCCTGGCGGATGACCCGCTGCTGGGAGAGGCCGTTGGGGGCGGTGAGGCCGTTGGAGGCGCCGTCGGAGTTGACGGCGGAGCCGCGCAGGACGGCGAGGATCTCGCGGCCGTTGCGGCGGGCGTCGGACAGCCGTTCCAGCAGCAGCAGGCCGGCGCCCTCGGCCCAGCCGGTGCCGTCCGCGTCGTCGGAGAACGCCTTGCAGCGGCCGTCGGCGGCGAGGCCGTTCTGCCGGCCGAACGCCACGAACGGGCTCGGGGTGGCCATGACCATCACCCCGCCGGCCAGGGCGAGGGTGCATTCGCCCTGGCGCAGCGCCTGCGCGGCGAGGTGGAGGGCGACGAGGGAGGAGGAGCAGGCCGAGTCGACGGTGAGGGCGGGTCCCTCCAGGCCGAGGGTGTAAGCGACCCGGCCGGAGATGACGGAGGCGGCGGTGCCGGTGGCCAGGTAGTCCTCGACGACCTGGGTCTCGGCGGTGTCCATCAGGTCCTCGTAGTAGTCCTGGGAGCCGCTGCCGACGAACACGCCGGCCCGGGCCCGCCGCAGCGACAGCGGAGGGATCCCGGCGCGTTCGAAGGTTTCCCAGGCGAGTTCGAGGACGAGGCGCTGCTGCGGGTCCATGGCCAGGGCCTCGCGCGGCGAGATGCCGAAAAGCGCGGCGTCGAAGGCGCCCGCGTCGTGGACGAAGCCGCCCGCGAGGCCGCGGCCGTCGCCGGCGGGCCAGCCGCGGTCGTCGGGGCCGGGGCCGATCGCGTCCGTGCCGGTGTCGACCAGCCGCCACAGGTCCTCGGGCGAGCGGACGCCGCCGGGGTAGCGGCAGGCCATGCCGACGACGGCGATCGGTTCCTGGCCGGCGGACTCGACCTCGCGCAGCCGCTCCCTGGTCTCGTGCAGGGTGGCAGTCACACGCTTGAGGTAATCGAGGAGTTTCTCTTCGCTCGTAGCCATCTCAGCCTCTTACTCGATGCACTCGGTCGTCGGTCCGGGGCGGAACCCGGGCGGGTGTGCCGGCGCGGCACGTGGGGCGGTGCCCGGCCGGCCGGGCGGGTACGGCGGGCGGACGCGGTGGGTCCGGTGCCGGGGGTACGGGTCAGCCCGTGCCGAACTCCCGGTCGATCAGGTCGAAGAGGTCGTCGGCGGTGGCGGTGTCGAGGCGTTCGGCCAAGTCGGGGCGGCCGTCCTCGGCGAGGACGTCGGTGAGCCGGGCGGCCAGCGCCTGGAGGCGGGCGGTGACGGCGTTGCGTTCGATCTCCTCGCGCGGCAGGCCGGTCAGCAGCGTCTCCAGCCGGTCGAGCTGGGCGGCGACCGGTTCGGCGGTGGCGGCGTCCTCGCCGGACAGTTCGGCAGCGAGGTGACCGGCCAGCGCGCGGGGGGTGACGTGGTCGAAGACGACGGTGGTCGGCAGCCGCAGACCGGACGCGGCGGAGAGCCGGTTGCGCAGGTCGACGGCGGTGACGGAGTCGAATCCGGCCTCCTTGAAGGCACGCCCGGGGTCAACGGCCGCGGGCCCGTCGTGGCCGAGGACGGCGGCGACCTGGGTGCGGACCAGGTCCAGCAGGGCGCGGTCGCGCTCCACGGCGGACAGGCCCGCCAGCCGGTCGGCCAACTGGCCCGATCCGGCGGCGGCCCCGGTGCCCGTGTCGTCGCCGCCGTCGAGGACGCGGCAGGCGTCCGGCAGGTCGGCCAGCAGCGGGCGGGGCCGGGCGAGGGCGTAGACGGGCGCGAAGCGCTCCCAGTCGATGTCGGCGACGACGAGGTGCCCTTCGCCGTGGCCGAGGGCCGTTTCCAGCGCGTCCAGCGCCCGGGCGGGGTCCATCTCCGCCAGTCCCATCCGGCGCAGCGCGTCGGCGGCCTCGCCGGACACCATGCCGCCGCCGCCCCAGGAGCCCCAGGCGATGGAGGTGGCGGCCAGTCCGCGGGCGCGGCGGTGCTGCGCGAGGGCATCGAGGTAGGCGTTGCCCGTCGCGTACGCGGGGCGGCCCTTGGTGCCCCAGACGGCGGCACCGGAGGAGAACAGCACGAACGCGTCGAGCGGCCGGTCGCCGAGCAGCCGGTGCAGGTGCGCCGCGCCGGCGACCTTCGCCCGGCAGACGGCGGTGAAGTCGCCGGCCGGGTACGCGGCGAGCGGCGGCTCGTCGGACAGCACACCGGCGGTATGCACGACGGCGGTCAGCGGCGGTTCGGCGGGGAGGGACTCGAGCAGCGCCGCCAGGGCGTCACCGTCGGAGACATCGCAGGCGGCGAGGGTCACCCGCACGCCCTGGGCGGTGAGCTCGGCGGCCAGGGCCTCGGCACCGTCGGCCCGCGGCCCGCGGCGGCTGGTGAGCACCAGGTGCTCGGCGCCGGCGGTGGCGAGCCGGCGAGCGGCCTGGGCGCCGATCGCGCCGGTGCCGCCGGTGACCAGCACCGTGCCGCGGGGGGACCAGGGGCGGTCGGGTGCGGCGCCGTCGAGGGGAGCGCGTACCAGACGGCGGGCGAAGGTACCGGTGGGGCGTAGCGCCAACTGGTCCTCGCCGGGGGCGGCGGTGAGGGCGGCGCACAGTTCCGCGACGGGCAGCGCCCCGCCGGGCAGGTCGATCATGCCGCCCCAGGTGTCGGGGCGGTCCAGCGCCAGCACGGTGCCGGCTCCCCACAAGGCGCCCGCGGCGGGGTCGACGTCCTCGAAACGGTCCACGGCTACCGCGCCGCGGGTGACGGCCCAGAACGGGGCGGTGAGCCCGGCGTCGTCGGCGGCCTGGAGGAGCGTGAGGGTGGTGGCGGCGGAGAACGGCAGGCCGGGGCAGTCGGCCTCGGGCCGCGGGTCGAGGCCGAGGAGGGACAGGATGCCGACCATGGCGGTGCCGTCGGTCAGGGCGCGCAGCCGTGCGGTGAGGTCCGCGCGGTCGGTGCCGGGTACCTCGATCCGCAGCGGCCTGGCGCCGAGCGCGGCCAGCCCGTCGGCTATACGGTCCGCTTCGGCGTCGAGGCCGGGGGGTACGACGAGCAGCCAGGTGCCGGTCGGCTGCCGCTTCGGCGGCGCGGGGACGGGCTGCCAGACCACCCGGTAGCGCCAGGAGTCGACGACGGCGTCCTCGCTCTGCCGCCGGTGCCAGGAGTTCAGCGCGGGCAGCACCTCGTGCAGCGGGGCGGCTCCGGTGCCCAGGCGGGCGGCGAGGGCGTCGGCGTCGGAGCGGGCCACCTCGTCCCAGAAGGCGCTGTGCGCGCGGCCGGTGCCGGGCGCGTCGGCGTCCTGCTCGAGCGGGGTGGTGTACGCCTCCCAGTAGTGCGTGCGCTGGAAGGGGTAAGTGGGCAGGTCGACGGTGCGCCCGCCGGGGAAGAACCGGGTCCAGTCGGGGCTGCCGCCGCGGACGTACAGTTCGGCGGCGGAGGCGGCGAACCGGTTGAGGCCGCCCTCGTCACGGCGCAGGGTGCCGGTCACCACCGTCGGGTGGGCGGCGTCCTCCAGCGTCTCCTGGACGCTGAGGGCGACCACGGGGTGCGGGCTGACCTCCACGAACACGGCGTGGCCGCGCTCGGCCAGCTCCCGTACCGCGGGGGCGAACCGGACGGTGCGGCGCAGGTTCTCGTGCCAGTACGCGGCGTCCAGGTCGCCGGCCGCCACCCAGGCGCCGGTGACGGTGGACAGCATCGGGATCCGGGCGGGGCCCGGGTCGAGGGGGGCGAGGTCGGTGAGCAGACGCTCCCGCAGCCGGTCCACGTGGGCGGAGTGGGAGGCGTAATCGACCTCGACGCGCTTGACCCGGCGTACCCCGACGGCCTGGAGTTCGTCGCGCAGCTCGCCGAGGGCGGCGCCGTCTCCGGAGAGCACCACCGAGCGGGGGCCGTTGTCCGCGGCGAGGGAGATCCGGCCGGCGAAGCGCTCCAGCCTGGCGGCGAGTTCGGCCTCGGGCAGCGCCACGGACAGCATGCCGCCGCCGAGGCCGCCGAGCATCTCGCCGATCGCGCGGCTGCGCAGCGCCACCACCCGGGCGCCGTCGTCGAGGGACAGCGCCCCGGCGACGCAGGCAGCGGCTATCTCGCCCTGCGAGTGGCCGACGACCGCGTCGGGGCGTATGCCGTACGACTCCCAGACGGCGGCGAGCGACACCATCACCGACCACAGCACCGGCTGGACGACGTCGACCCGGTCGGCCGGCGGGGTGCCGGGCTCGCCGCGCAGCACGGCGGTGACCGACCAGCCGGTGTAGGGGGCGAGGGCCTTCTCACACTCCTCCAGCCGGTCGGCGAAGACGGACGACTCGGTGAGCAGGCGCACCCCCATGCCGGTCCACTGGGAGCCCTGGCCGGGGAAGACGAACACGGTCCTGCCACGGACGTCGGCGACGCCGGTGACGGTGCCCGCCGGGGTCCCGCCTGCTGCCAGCGCCCGCAGGCCGGCGGTGAGCTCGCTGTGGTCGCGGCCGATGACGACGGCGCGGTGCTCCAGCGCCGACCGGGTGGTGGCCAGTGAGGCGCCGATGTCGGCGAGGGCGGGGGCCGGGTCGTGGCCGAGGCGGTCGGCGAGCCGCGCGGCGCGGTCGCGCAGCGCCTCGGGGACGCGTGCGGACAGCACGAGGGGCGCGGTGAGGGGCGGTCCGGGCACCGGGGCGCCGTCGCCGTCGTCGGGTGCCTCCTCGAGGACGACATGGGCGTTGGTGCCGCTGATGCCGAAGGAGGACACGGCGGCGCGGCGGGGCCGGCCGCCGCCCGGCCACGGCACCGGCTCGGCCAGCAGGCGGACGGTGCCCGAGGACCAGTCGACGTGGGTGCTGGGTCGCTCCGCGTGCAGCGTCCTGGGCAGTGTCCCGTGCCGCAGGGCCTGCGTCATCTTGATGACGCCGGCGACTCCGGCCGCCGCCTGGGCGTGCCCGATGTTGGACTTCAGCGAGCCGAGCCACAGGGGCTCCTCGGCGGTGTGCCGGCGGCCGTACGTGGCGAACAAGGACTGCGCCTCGATCGGGTCGCCCAGCGCCGTGCCGGTGCCGTGCGCCTCGACGGCGTCCACGTCGGCGGGGGTGAGTCCGGACTCCGCCAGGGCGCGTTCGATGACGGCGACCTGGGAGGGGCCGTTGGGCGCGGTGATGCCGTTGCTGGCACCGTCCTGGTTGACCGCGGAGCCGCGCAGGACGGCCAGGACGGTACGCCCGTTGCGGCGTGCGTCGGACAGCCGCTCCAGGACGAGGACGCCCACGCCCTCCGCCCAGGAGGTGCCGTCGGCGTCGTCGGAGAACGCCTTGACGCGTCCGTCGGGCGCCAGCCCTCGCTGTCTGCTGAACTCCACGAACATGTCGGGCGTGCCCATCACGGTGACACCGCCGGCCAGTGCGAGAGTGCACTCGCCGGCCCGCAGCGACCGCATCGCCTGGTGGATGGCGACCAGCGACGAAGAGCAGGCGGTGTCGACGGACACCGCGGGCCCCACCAGGCCCAGGCTGTACGCCACCTGCCCGGAGACGAGGCTGCCGCCGGGGCTGCCGCCGTGGTAGTCGTGGTACATCACCCCGGCGAACACGCCGGTGGCGCTGCCGGCCAGCGACTGGGGGTCGATACCGGCGCGTTCCACGGCCTCCCAGGCCGTCTCCAGCAGCACCCGCTGCTGGGGGTCGGTGCGCCGGGCTTCCTTGGGGCTGATGCTGAAGAAGTCCGCGTCGAACGCGGGCGCGTCGTAGAGGAAGCCGCCGGTGCGCACATAGGTGCGGCCCGGCTGGTCCGGTTCCGGGTCGTAGATCCGCTCGACGTCCCAGCCACGGTCGGCGGGGAAGGGCCCGATGGCGTCGACGCCGTCGTCGACGAGCCGCCACAGCGCCTCCGGTGAGTCGACTCCGCCGGGGTAGCGGCAGCCCATGCCGACGATCGCCACCGGTTCGTCGTCCCGCGCCTCCAGTTCGCGCAGCCGCCGCCTGGTCTGCTTCAGGTCGGCCGTGGCGCGGATGAGGTAGTCGCGGAGCCGGTCTTCGTTCATCGCCGCGTGCTCGGTCATGACCTGCCCAATTCGTCGTCCAGTACGGAGAAGAGCTCGTCGTCCGAGACCGTGCGCAGGTCGTCCTCGGTGTCGGCGAGTTCGCCGGGGCCGCCGTCCGCGGTGCGCCACTTGCGCAGCAGGGCGTCGAGCCGGGCGGTGACCCGAGCCCGGCCGACGGTGGGCCCGCCGGGCCGGCCTGGGCCCGCGGTGGGGTCGGCGGGGGCGGCGGCGAGGGCGTCGAGGACGGCCTCCAGCCGCTGGATCTCGGCGAGCACCGGTTCGACCGGGTCCGTCTGCCCGGGGTCGATCCGGCCGCCGAGGTAGCGGGCGAGGGCGGCCGGGGTGGGGTGGTCGAAGACAACGGTGGCGGGGATGTCGACACCTGCCGCCGTACCGAGCCGGTTGCGCAGTTCGATGGCGGCGAGGGAGTCGAACCCCATCTCCTGGAAAGCCCGTTCGGGATCGACGGCGAGCGCCGAGGCGTGCCCGAGGACGGCTGCGACGTGCGCGCACACCCCGTTGAGCAGGAACGCGGCACGCTCCGCGGGAGGCAGTGCGGCCAGCCGTCGCGCCAGCCCGCCCCGCTCCTCCCCCGCGCCGGTGGCGCGCCGCGCGGCGGCGGGGCCGCGGGCCAGTCCGCGCAGTGCCGGCGGCACCTGGTCGGCGCGGGCGCGCAGCGCCTGCCGGTCGACCTTCAGCGGCAGGACGGCTGCGTCCGGCGAGGCGAGCGCCGCGTCGAACAGGGCGAGCCCTTCGGCGGGGGTGAGTGCCGGGAGGCCGAGCCGTTCGAGACGCCGCCAGTCGGCGTCGCGCAGCAGCGCGGCCAGTCCGTCCTCGCCCGACCAGGCGCCGTAGGCGAGGGACTGGGCGGGCAGTCCGGCGGCGTGGCGCCGCTCGGCGAGCACGTCGAGGAACACGTTCGCCGCGGCGTACCCGCTCTGCCCGGCGCCGAGGACGGTACCCGCGGCGGAGGAGAAGAGCACGAAGGCGGCCAGGTCACGGTCCCGAGTGAGTTGATGGAGGTGCCAGGCGCCGTCCACCTTCGGCCGCAGGACGGCGTCGAGCCGTTCGGCGGTGAGGGATTCGGCCAGTCCGGTGTCGGCGACGCCGGCGGCGTGCACCACGGCGGTCAGCGGCCGGTCGGCGGGGACGCTGTCGAGGAGGGCGGCCAGGGCCGCCGGGTCGGCGACGTCGCAGGCGACGACGCGGGGTGCGGCGCCCAGCGCGGCGAGTTCGTCGGCGAGGGCGGCAGCGCCGTCGGCGTCGGGCCCGCGTCGGCTGGTGAGCAGCAGGTGGCGGATGCCGTGCGCGGTGACGAGGTGCCGGGC
Source organism: Streptomyces sp. M2CJ-2 (assembly GCF_016757295.1). Taxonomy (NCBI): domain Bacteria; kingdom Bacillati; phylum Actinomycetota; class Actinomycetes; order Kitasatosporales; family Streptomycetaceae; genus Streptomyces; species Streptomyces sp. M2CJ-2. The sequence goes on from NZ_JAESIF010000110.1 coordinate 10,066, forward strand.
GAGCAGGGCGCCGAGTCCGCCGGTGCCGCCGGTGATGAGCACCGTGCCCGCCGGGTCGAGCGCCGCGGAGTCGGCGCGGGGCGCGGTGGCCGGGGTGAGGCGTGGTACGAGGAGCGCGCCGGCGCGTACCGCGCTCTCCTGCTCCCCGGACGCCAGGGCGGCGCGCAACCCGGGGGCGTCGGCCATGTCGTCCAGGTCGACGAGGACGATCCGGCCGGGATGCTCCGCCTGGACGGCGCGGACCAGCCCCCACAACGGGGCGGTCCGCAGGTCGGCCGGGTGCGCGGGGTCGGTGGTGACGGCGCCACAGGTGACGACGGCCAGCCGGGTTCCGCCGAACGCGGGTGTCGCGAGCCAGGTGCGCAGGGCGGTGAGGGTGTCGCCGATGACGGCACGGACGGTGGCCGGGGTGGTGTCGTCGTCCGGGGTGGCCGGTTCGGTCGCGGGGACGGGCGGCGCGGTGGCGGTGGCGGTGGCGGTGAGGACGACGGTGGTGGGTGCGGGGGTGCCGTCGGCCACCGCCGCGGCGAGGGCGGTCAGGTCGTCGTGGCAAGCGGGGTCGCCGGCGCCGTCCCAGGCCGCGCGCAGCCGGGGCGCCGCGGGGCCGACCAGGGCCACCGGCTCCGCCGCGTCCGCGGGCGCGCCGTCAAATCCCGGCAGCGCCTCCCAGCCGAGCCGGAACAGGTCGCCGCCGCCGCGCTGGTCGAACCGGCCGGCCTCCACGGGCCGCGCCGCCAGCGACTCGACGGACGCGACCGGCGCCCCCGTGGCGTCCGCGACGTCCACGGCCACGGCCCGCTCGCCGCGGGGCAGCAGCCGCACTCGCAGCACGGACGCGCCGGGCGCGTACACCCGTACTCCCGTCCAGGCGAAGGGCAGCGCGGGGGCGTCGTCGTCGGAGGCCAGCAACTGGGCGTGCAGGGCGGCGTCAAACAGCGCCGGGTGCAGGCCGAAGGATGCGGGGTCGATCCCCGCCTGCTCGGTGGGCGCGACCTCCGCGAACAACTCCTCACCGCGCCGCCACACACCGCGCAGCCCGCGGAACGCCGGACCGTAGCCGAAGCCGATGTCCGCCAGCGCGGCGTAAGGGTCCTGCAGTTCGACCGGTTCGGCGCCGACCGGGGGCCATACGGTGAGGTCCTGGGGACTACCGGACGCCGGCCGGTCGTCGAGAACGCCGGTGGCGTGCCGCGCCCAGGCACCGTCCACGCCGGCGGTCTCGTCACGGGCATGGATCGTCAGGACGCGCCTGCCCTCGTCGTCGGGGCCGTCGACGGCGACCTGTACGGCGACGCCGCCGGCGTCGGGCAGGACCAGCGGGGCGTGCAGGGTCAGCTCCGCCAGCCGCGGGGACCCGGCCTCCTCACCGGCGCGGATCGCCATCTCCACCAACGCCGTGCCCGGCACGACGACCGCGCCGTGCACCCGGTGGTCGGCGAGCCAGGGCTGGGCCTCGACGGACAGCCGCCCCGTCAACACCACACCGCCGGACTCCGGCAGCGCGACGACGGAGCCGAGCAGTCCGTGGTCGGCGGCCGTCTGACCCGCGCCGGCGCCGTCGTGCGCGCGGGCGCCGGCCAGCCAGTAGCGGCGGCGCTGGAAGGGATACGTCGGCAAGTCGACAGGGTGCGCACCGGTGCCCGCGTAGAACGCCTCCCAGTTGACGGCCAGTCCGCCCGCGTACAAACGGCCCATCGCGGCGATCAGCTCCGCCGCCTCCGGCCGGTCCCTGCGCAGCAGCGGGACCAGGGCGAACTCCTCCGCCCGCTCCCCCAGCGCCTCGGCGGCGAGGGCGGTCAGCACGGTGTCCGGGCCCAGCTCCACCAGGCGGGCCACCCCCGCGTCGGCGAACGCCCGCACGCCGTCCGCGAACCGGACCG
>NZ_JAESIF010000111.1:0-11755 GCF_016757295.1 Streptomyces sp. M2CJ-2
CAGCTCGAACACGGCCGCACCACCTGAACGAAGATCACGAAACGTCACGAATGGTTACCGAGAAGGATTCACTGGACCAGACCGCCGTCCGGGCTTTTCGCATTCGTGGCATGGTGCCGGGTAAAACCGAGAGCACGTCCGATGACGAAAAACCCGCGCGGGATCACCTTCCGCACCCTGCCTTCCGTCACCGGCACGCCGGCAGCACGCACGGCGGTGAAACGGCCGATGTCGTACTCGGCAGCGACGGCCACGGTTCCCGGAAACTCGTCGCCCGCCTTCCACTCGCCGGCGTCAAGGCGTCAGCGCAGGTCGTACGGCTCCTGCGGACTCAGGCGCCCACGGTCCCGTCGACACCTTCTCGCAGGAAGTCCGCGTGCCCGTTGTGGCGGCCGTACTCCAGGAGCACGTGCACCATCACCATCCGCAGCGACACCTCCTCGCCCCATCGTGGCTGATACCCGGCCTGGTTCAGGGACTCCGCCTCCCGCTCGACACGGCGTGAGTTCTCCACCTCGGCCTCCCAGGCCGCGAACGCCTCGTCCCTGGTCGACGCGCTCGCGTCGTACGCCGCCTGGAAGTCGATCTCGTCGGACCAGACCATGGGTGCGTCGTGGTCCTCGAACACCCGACGGAACCAAGCACGCTCCACCTCCGCCATGTGCCGCACCAGACCGAGCAGCGAAAGCGTGGACGGCGGCATCGACTGCTGCCGCAGCTCCTCGTCGGTGAGCCCTTCGCACTTCATGGCGAGGGTCGCGCGGTGGTAGTCGAGGAAAGCCCGCAGCATGTCGCGTTCGCTGCCGAACCCGGGCGGTCCTGTGCGGTTGTCGCCGGTCACCGGTCGTCCTCCTCATCCGTGCCTGCGTTGAGCGGCCAGTATCCACTCCCGTCGGCCGTCCCCCCACGAGGGCCGTCAACCGGACCTGACTGTTCCCACGGAGGTCGCCGAACACGGGAACCGGAAAGGCTCATTGGCCCCCGCAGCCGCACCTGCCCCTTGGAATCGATCATCTGGTTGGACTCGGCCGTGCACACCCTCCCGTGTGTTTTCCCGGTGCTGTTCATACCCGCCCGAGGGAAGCGCCGTACAACCACCGCGCCCCCGCCCGCGCAGCGCCGTACCGGTTCCGGCGGTGGCCGGACGGTGCCGCACGAGTGGGCCGTGGACGACGGGGCAGCCGACGCGCCACGGTGCCGCGAAGGCTTCCCACCCACCGCCGAACCGCTCGACCGACCCGGCCGCGGGCGTGCTCCGGGACATCGGGAACCTTCTGCCGCCTTCCCGCGTTCCTCACACAGCGTCGCGGGAATCCGGCGTACCGCCCGCCTCCCCCATCCGTACGCCTACTCTCCGTACGGGGCGCGGCACTCACACCCGACCGCACCCGACCGCCAGTCTGACGGCATGAACCACGCAACACCCCAAGTCGGCGCCCCTGCCGGCACCTTCACCCAGCTGCTGTCGTCCACGCGGCGCGGCGCCCGTCTCGCCCGGCTCCTCGCGGTGACCGAACTGCACGCGCGGGGTGCTTCGCAGGATTTCACGGAGCGTGCCGAACTCGTCGTCGCGGAACTGGCCGCCAACGCCGTCCTGCACGGCCGCGTGCCCGGCCGCTGCTTCCGGCTCACGCTCGCTCTCGACCCGTCCGCCGGCCACCTCCGCATCGAGGTCAGCGACGCCCGCGGTGACCTGGGCCCGCGCTCCCTCCCGGCAGGCACCGAGCCCGACCCGCTCAGCACCACCGGACGCGGCCTGACCCTCGTCACCGCCCTCGCCGACCACTGAGACTGCGTCCCCTACCCGCCCAGCGGCAAGACCGTCCGGGCGCTGCTCACCACACCGGCCGAAACGTGACACGCCGTGGCCGCCCCGACCGCACGCTTCGGCGTCAACCCCAGAGGACTCCACCAAACGGGTGATCACACATCAAACACCAACGAATGTTCTCACTTCGCCCATAGTTTCACGTCATGCCCAACGTCAGTCACGACACCCTGCACGGCTTCCTGCCGGGACGTCCGAAAGCGCTGAACCGTGCGCTGGACCTCCTGGACCTCGGAATCCCGCCCGGTGTCACCACCGAGACTCTCCCGACGGACGCCTCCGGCGCTCCGAAGATGTTCACCCGGAGCATGGACTCCGTGCTGAGGGTGGTCCGTCCCGACGGGCACGAGCCGTTCATCCTCCTGGTCGAGGCGCAGACCGGCGTCGAGACGAAGAAGGAGACCTCGTGGCCGTACTACGTCGCGTACTTGCGTGACCGGTACAAACTCGAGGTCGTCCTGCTGGTCCTGTGCGTGGACACGGCAACAGCGGCATGGGCGGCCAGACCTCTGCGCACCGGCCTGGAACGCCCCACCCAGGTGACAGTGCCTCACGTACTGGGGCCTTCCAACGTTCCGCGTGTCAGCCGGATCCAGGACGCCTCGGCCGACCTGGACTTCGCCGCCTTCTGTCTGTGGATCCACAGCAACGACCCGGACATCGAGGGCATACTGACGGTAATGGGCGAGGCGTTGGCCCAGGACACGGACCGTGAAGCGCGGGACGACCTGGCGGGACTGATCGAGGACGGCTTGGGCAGCGAACACGCCCGGAAAATCTGGAGGAACCTGATGGAAACCCTCTTCACCCCCAGGCGAGGCACCATCGTGGGCGACGCCCGCCTCGCAGGACAGGAAGAAGGACTCAAGGAAGGACGCGAGGAAGGACGCATGGCCGGAATGGCCGAGCGACTGCTGCGCCTGATGGAGCGCCGCGGCTTCCCGATGACGGAAGAGACCCGACGGCGCGTCATCACCTGCACGGACATGCCGCTCCTGGATCTCTGGTTCGACCGCGCCATCGACGCCACCACCCTCGACGAGATCTTCGCCGCACCCTCCGCCACGAACCGCGTCCCCGCCCCCGCCCAGAGCCCGGAGCACACCGCAGTCCCCAGCCAAGAGCCGAGGAACCCCGGGTCCTCGGCCGACTGACACCGAAAGCGCACATCCGGCCGCACCCCACTCCGGGGTGCGGCCCGCCCGGCTCACGGCCCGGTCCCCAACGCCTCGCACATGCCCGTTCCGCAAGCGCACCGACTCCCCTCCGTCGCCGTACGGTCACCCTGCGTACGGGGCGCGGCACTCGCCCCCGCCCGCACCCGAGCGCCAGTCTGACGGCATGAACCACGCAACATCCCCAGTGGGCGCCCCCGCCGGCACCTTCACCCAGCTGCTGTCGTCCACGCGGCGCGGCGCCCGTCTCGCCCGGCTCCTCGCCGTGACCGAACTGCGCTCCCGAGGCGCCTCGCAGGACCTCACGGAGCGTGCCGAACTCGTCGTCGCGGAACTCGCCGCCAACGCCGTCCTGCACGGCCGCGTGCCCGGCCGCTGCTTCCGGCTGACCCTCGCCCTCGACCCCGCCGCGGACCGTCTGCGCGTCGAGGTCACGGACGCCCGCGGGGACCTGTGGCCGTGGCCGGCCCCGGCGGAGGACGGGCCCGGCGCGCTCCCCCTCGGCGGACGCGGCCTGGCACTCGTCACCGCCCTCGCCGACCACTGGGACTGCGTCCCCCACCCGCCCGGCGGCAAGACCGTCCGGGCGGTGCTGACTACACCGGCCGACGGGTGAGGGCGTCGCCCGAGGAGAGCGGAAGCCCGCGCGCCTACACCTCCGCGGGCAACGCGGGGAACACGACCACCGAGCCGTCCCTCTCGCGGGCGATCTCGATCGCCACATCCGTCGGGCGGCCGTTGACCGCGACGCCGTCGCCCAGCCCACGGATCTGGTACGCCGTGCGCATCAGCCGGTCGACCTCACCGGTCGTCAAGACGGGACGCACACTCTTCGGGCGGGCCAGCTCCAACGCCGACAGGCGCAGCAGGACACCGGCAAGGCCCTTCTCCAGCTCGTCGAGGCGCTGCTCCTCGCTCCTCAGCGCGCGGGTGAAGTTCTCGAACAGGTTGTCGGGCTCGCTCTGGGCCTGCTCGACCGCCTGGAGGACGTTGACACGCCGCTTCAACGCGATGGCCAGGGCCGCCAGTTCGAGGTGGGTGCGGAACGTGCCACCCTGGTCGTCCACGCCGGGGAACGACTCGGTCAGCGTGCCGATCTCGACGGGCTCGCCGTCGGGAAGCCGGTCGAGCGCGCTCGTCCACCGGGCCAGACGGATGTCGGCCTTGCTCAGTGCCGTGTCGATGGCGTGCACCGCCGAGTCGAGTCCCAGCGAGACACCGAGCCTGCCCTGGTCGAGCAGGATGGCCGTGGCCTTGTCGATGGCGGGACGGCAGCCGTTGAGCGCGCTGTGCTCGTCGTCGAGCTTGTCCGCCTGAAGCTGCTCCAGCAGTTCCGTGATGTGCGCGATGGCCTCCTGCCGCTTGGCGTCGGCATGCGCGCTCACCCCGACCGCCACGGCCATGAGCACGAGCGGTGCGGCCACGGTGAGCAGCGTGCCCCCGGCGGCTGCGACACCGGCGGTCGCACCGGCCCCGCCGACCGTGCCCGCCGCTGCCGTTCCTTCGACCCGCACGAACGTCGGGTTGGCGACGATCTTGCCCGTCGTCGAATTCACGATGGGGCCGCGGATACCACCGGCCACCGCCTTCGACGGCATCGAGCGGAGGGTGCCCTGCCCCAACTGCTTGGCGACCTTCGCCGGAACCACCATGCGGTACAGCCCCTCGCCGACAGCCGTCGTCTTGGCCGCCGCGGCGGAACCGCGCGCCGACTGCGTGACCAGCTGCGACAGGTGCTGTGCCAGCGGACTCGCGGCATCGAGCGAGATGCCCCGGCCGCGGTCGAGCTTGTCCGGCAGCGGATGCACCTCGAGCGTGGCGATCGGCCGGTCGGCCAACGCGGCCAGCACACCGCGTAGTTCGGCCAGACGCTCAGCCGTCATCGGCCCGCCCCCGGCCACCGCCGGCACCTGGACGTCACCTGTCGCCAGCGTCCATACTGGAACGGTTGCCTTCTTGCGGTAGTCGATCATCGTCCCCCCAACTCCTCCCCACGTCAGCCCGCGGCTGACGTCCCAGCAGAACCGTATAGCCGAATCACAGCACCCGGGCGTCACTCGATCCACATCGGACCGTCCCGGAACCAGGCCGGCTTCCTCGCACGCCTGCGACTTCCGTTGCGTCGTCACCGCGTCTGCGCCCCGTGCGACCCCTTCAGCCGACGGGTGACGCACACCGCTTCGCCCCACCCCGTCACGAACGCCGGAACCCCGACCCGCTCACCGCCGGTATCGCCAGAGCTGCCGCAACCGCAGGACCTCCATGGCCCGGTGGGTTTCGAGCTCCGTATCGGGGACGGGTTCCCGGCCGAGGCCGAGGCGCACCTGACGATAGAGCCGGTGCGGGGCGGCGACGGAATTGTCGACCAGTGTGGACAGGAGCGGCTCGTCGGCCGGTGTGTCCCGGTCCACCGCGACGAGCAACGCGACCTGGTCGTCGGGGTGCAGGGACGGAAGCTGCCCACCCGCCCTGAGACGGAGGTCGCCCCAGTTCAAGGGGGTGCTGTCGTCGCGGACCGCTCCCTTGGCGCGCAGCTCCCCGAGCGCGGGCGTGACGAGGCCGCTCTCGGTCATCCGGCAGTGCTCCAGGGGAGCCCGGTCCGTCCTCTTTCCGTCGGTCACGGTGCCGATGAACACACGACGGTCGTTGCCCTCGGTCTCGCACCGCACGAGCAGCGCGTACCCTCGGCGCGCCACCATGCCGTCCGTGAGCGCGTCGTCCCGGCCGAAGACCCACTCGATACGGCCCTCCTTCGCGCCCAGGCTGTCCGCCGCCTTGCGCCAGCTCCGGTAGTCCTCCGGGTGGAGCTCGAACCGGAGGTGCGTTTTCGGGCGGCACAGCCAGAAGTCCACGGCATCACCGTGGCAGTGTCCGAAGCTGCGCAACTCGCCCTGGGCCGCATGCCCCTGCGCGGCCAGCCAGCGAGTGACATGGGCCTTGATGAAATTGCTCACCGAGCGGCGCGGCACTCCCGTACCCGACAAGCCCCGGGAGGACGCTCGCAGCCATCTGCTCGGGCGCATCACCGACCTGCTGCACACCCTGGACGTCCGGGGCGGGTGGGACGTCCCAGCCTCCTGGTAGACGGCCTGGGAAGCCGAGCGCGACGTCAGTGCGAGGAACACCCCCATCGGGTCAGGAGTTCATGGACAGCGTGATGCCGAGGTCGAGGCGCATGTCACGGCGCAGGTCGTGCAAGAGGCCGCGGGCAGCGTCGAGATGAGCCCGGACCTGCCGGGGGTCGTCCCGCTCGCGAGGGGTTCCTGCGTGCAGTCGCTTGAGGATCCCGTAAGCCTGGTTCAGTTCGCGATTCACGGCCGAGGCGACGGTCAGTACGCTGTCGGGCACCACCATCTGGGCCTCCACATAACAGGCCCGGTAGGCGATGCGCACCTCCTCCAGGTCTGCAAGCTCCTCCGTCGGCTCCCGTCCGTCTCCGCCTCCGTCCGAGGGCAGCCGGTGAAGCTCGTTGGCGAGTGCCCCGAAGTAACGACGAGCGGCCTGGTTCAGGGCGATGTAGTTCACCCGGCGCAGCTCGAATATCCGTTCTTCCTCGCGGACCTTGCCCTCGGCCCGCCACAGGTGTTCGGCGTCACGGCGCTCCGCCTCCCGCGACCGCTCCGCGCTGCGCTGGGTCAGCCATGTCGCACAGAGCGTCCCGCACACACCGACGACAGCCGCGATCATCACCTCCATCGAAGTGCTCTCCTCCCGGTCGCCGGCCTCGAACGCGGTCGGTATGCCTCTGTCGGCCACCCTGCCCCCTGAAGGGAAAGGAAAGCCCAAATCGGCCCGACACGGAGGCCGTTACGGAAAGATGCCTCGGGTTTCGGTGTGCATTTGTGGTCCACGTCGGTAATCTGTGGACATGAACCGCGACTCGGCGAAGAGCGACGGGGTCCCCGGCCGCGACGTGTTGGAATCCGGCTTGGCGCTGTTGCGGAGTCACTTACCCCGTGCCAGTTCCGTGGAGATCGTGAAACCGCTCGCGGGCGGTTACACCGATGCCCGGGTAATGCTGTGCGACATCGCCCAGGCCCCGGTCGGCGACGGCGACGGGGTGTTGAACGGCCAGTACATCTTCAAGGCCGGTTTCTCCACCAGGCGTCCGCAGGCCGACGCCCACAACGCGTTCGTGCAGGGCTTGGAGGGGTACGGTCGTACTCGCGTTCCGCAACTGGTCCAGTCGCTCCAGGAATCCGGCACCAGCGTCGATGTGTACGACATCGCCGGGTTCAGCCTCGACCATCTGCGCTCGGCCGAGCACGTGGACGCCGAAGACCGGGAGGAGACCTGCGCCCGGGCCTCCAGGGAACTGCTGAACGCCCAGCTCGCCGTCGCGGGCCCCCCGGACTACCAGGGCACCGTCGGCTCGGTCCTGCGCGAGTGGCTCGGCAGCACCTTTCCCGACAACCAGCGCGGCTCCCGCGTTCGCGAGGTGCTCGGCCCCGTGCAGGGGACCAGACACGTCTTCCGCCACGAGGGCGAGTTGCTGCCGAACCCTCTTGTCCTGCTCGATCCCCACGTCGGCCTCTCCGGACGGGATCTGGCGTGCTTCCGTGGGCCGGCCCACGGCGACCTGCATCTGCGCAACGTCCTGGTCCGGGGCTCCCGCCTGACCAAGGATCTCGCGTACTGGCTCATTGACGTCAACTGGGACACCCCCACCCCGCTTCTGTACGACCACGCCTACTTGGAGCTGTCCGCGCTGCTGTTCGGGCTGGGCCACTCCACCAGCGGCCGGGTGCTCCCCCTGCTCGCCCGACTCGACGAGCAGCCCCTGGCGGTGCCCGTGGAGCTGGATCTCAACGACTCCGGCCTCATCGCTCTGCTGCGCCGTATCCGCACCGAGACACGGAGCGTTCTGGCCACCCGCGAACAGAAGCGGGAGGACGTCTGGCAGCAGCAGATGCTCATGGCCCGTGTCGCCGCCGGCCTCAACTGGGCCGCCAAACCCCTCGACGACATGTCCCTGCGCCACGCCGCCCTGGCCAGCGCGGGCTGGGCGGCGCGGCTGCTGTTGCGGGATCGCCACGCCAAGGTGTGGGTCGAGATAGCCAAAGAGGACCCCATCGGCACCGTGGGCCTCGCAACCAGCTCCAGCGCCACCCCGGTCACTGCGGAGAAGGCCCTCCACCTGTGGAAGCCCTTCCGGCAGGCCCATTCGGGCCTGGACCTGTTCCTGGTCTCCGACAGCGTGGCCGCCAAGCCCGAATTGGCCGCACTTGCGCACTGCGGCTGGGCAACGGTGATCGACCTCGATCCGGACAGCGACGACAACGGCCTGTCCTCGCTCGTCGTGTCCGATCTCACCGAACGGCGCCACGTCAGCGTCTTCGGCGAGAACCTCGATCCGGTCCCCTCCGACAACGCGACCAACTGGCTGATGGCGAACGGCTGGACGAGTCATGACGAGCCGAGCGCCAACTCCGACGATCTGTGGCGCCGCCGCGGCCACCTCAAGCGCGTCAGAGAGCTGGTGGACGCGACCCACGAAGGCACTCCGAACCAGTCCGCCGCCGTCCTGGTCCTGCGCTCCGGACACCGGGACCAGCAGATCGACCGTGTGCTCGACTACATCGACGAACGGTACGACGGCATCGCTAGGAAACTCGAACTGGCGCAGTCTCCCGCCATCAACGGGATCGACCTCGACGCCTTCCTCACCGTCGTCGCCGAGTCCCTGCCACTGGACAAGAGTGGTACCTCCCCGTCACTGCCCGGTCTCGACGGGAAGCGTTGGGCGCTGAGATGGTCCGATCTCCAGCGCCTTTCGGTCGATCTGGAGGTACTGCACTCCGAAATCCTCTCCGCCGGCGTGCCCGCCCAGCAGACGGCGGACGAGTTCTGGCGCGGCCGGCCGCCCACCTGGCAGGAGCTGGAAGTCCCGGTCGATGTCAAGCGTGATGCCTACAACGCCCTGGAGAACGAAATCACCCAGCGGCTGAACGACCACCAGCTCGCCACCGTGCGTCTCGACCACTCCCCCGGCGCCGGTGGCACAACACTGGCCCGCCGCGTGGCCTGGAACCTGCACCACACCTATCCGACCGTGCTCCTGCGCACCTACTCGGACACCACAGCCGACCGCATCGACGAGATCTATCAGGAGACCGGCTACCCCGCACTCGTGATCGCGGAGTCGGCGATCCTCCCGGACTACGACCGCGACGAACTGGTCCACACCCTGGCTCAGCGCAACACCCGGGCCGTTCTCCTATGGGTGAACCGCACGAACATGCGGCGTAAAGGCGGGCACCAACTGCTCGATCCGCTGCAGGGTGCGGAGCGCAGCCGCTTCCTCAAGAAGTTCCGGGAGCGCGCGGACACCGACCGGGCGCGCCGGCTCCTGGACAGTCTGTCCGAGGGAGCCACCGACGAGGTGGCCACGCAGAAGCTGTCGCCGTTCTACTTCGGACTGTGCGTCTACGAGGAGCAGTTCGAGGGCATCGCCCCGTACGTACGCAATCACTTCTCCAAGCTGACCCGGGAACAGAAGGAACTCGCCCGCCACCTTGCCCTGCTCACCCGTTACGGCCAGGAACTCGGCCTGTCGATCGTCATGGTCGATTCGTGGATGCGACGCGAACGGCCGGTCTACTCGCCATTGACCAACGCCGAACTCGGCGAACTCCTCGGCCCGGACCTACGTCATCTGGTCGTGACGGAGCGTGGCGCGCTGCGACTCCTGCATCCCCTGATCGCGGAGTACGTCCTTAAGGAGGAACTCGACGGCGAGCAGTACAGCCTCGGCAAGATCTCCGTGGACTTCATCAGGCGGACGACCTCCCTGCTCGGTCCCGACAACAGGACCACCGCACACCTGCTGAACGAACTGTTCATCAGGCGCACCAACATGGCCAGGGACGGGCAGAAGCCGGACAACTTCTCGGAACTCATCGAGAGCATGTCGACGGAGGCCGGCGCCGAGGTGTTCGAGGTACTGACCACCGAATGTCCGGACAACGCGCACTTCTGGAACCATCGGGGCCGTTTCGCCATTTACAAGGTGCGGGCGGACTTCGGCGCGGCCGAAGACTTCGTCCGCACCGCCGTGGAGAAGTCCAACGGGCGGGACGCGACCCATCTGCACACCCTGGGCATGGTCCGCCGGTTCTGGATCGAGAACGCGCTCGAACAAATAATCAGGGACGGTGAGCGTCACACACCGGAAGATCTGCTCGCATCCGTGGAACCATTGTTCGACCGTGCGATGGAGGCCTTCACGGACGCCGCCAAGTACAAGAACACCGACTACACGTGGTCCACCCCCATCCAGCTCATCGCGACCGTCGTGGAACGCCTCTGGAAGGCCTCGGGTGAGGCGAGCCTCGCGGAGTTCATGGAGAGCGACGCTCCCTCGGCCGTATGGGTGACCGAACAGATAGGTCGGGCCGAGGAGCTCCTCGACAACCTCCGCAACATCAACGCCGAGGGTAACTACTACAAGCGGCTCGACAACCAACTGACCCTGCTGTACGGGGACGTCGAGCGGCTGGTCGAGCAGTGGCAGGAACTGCGCCGGCGCGGCACGGCGAATCCCGAAATGGACCTGGCCATTGCCCGCACCTTGTACGCGAAGGCCGGACGGGACTGGTCGCAGCTGACCGAGGACCAGGTGCGGACCATCGCCCAGATGGCGGAGGAACCCGTCAACAGCGGCCGTGCCACCAACGCCGACCTGCGGTTGTGGTTCCAGTCCTATCGCAAGCTCCCTGAGTACTCCGAGACGCACGCCCTCGAACGGCTCGCCTGGTTCGCCTCGGAGCGCAACAGCCTGGATGCGAATTACTACCTCTACATCCTGCACTTCCTCATCTGGTACCGCGGCGACGCGCAGGACGAGGAGCGCATCCGCTACTACCTCGAGGAATCCACGCGGCTGAGCCGTGCGCACCGCAGGCAGTGGAGCTTCGAGTGGCTCGGAGGCGATTCACGGCCCCATCCGCTGGTGCACTTCAGCGAGATGGGCCAGCAACGCCACGGGTCGACCGGCTTCTGGAGCCACCCCCAGGAGCTGGTGCGGGTACAGGGCATCATCCAGGAGATCAAGAGCCCTCAGTCCGGAAGGCTCAGGATCAGGCGCGGCCGCCTTCCGGCCTTCTTCACCCCCCGCAACCGTTTCCGGAAGACCCGTGACATCGAGGCGCCCGTCGAGTTCTACCTGGGCTTCAGCTACGAGGGCCTGCGCGCCTGGGAGCCCACTTATCCCGGGGAGACACCCGAGGCGCTGACCAACGCGGAACCTCCCAGGAAGTCGCCGCTCTTGGGTGCGTCGAGTCCAGCCCTGTCCGTCCCCGCGCCCACGCCCACGCCCACAAACATGAAGGCAACGCCCGAGCCGCAACCGGAGGAACCGCTGACACCCGCGAGCGCTCCGCCCGGCCCGAGGCCGTATCGGGTCGATCCGGCGATACTGCGCTCGCTCGCCGCCCGTCGGCGTGGCCGCGGCGAGCCCGCGGACTTCCGAGGAGCCGTCCTCGACCTGGTGCAACAGGCCCGAGGAGAGGAACGCACATTGACCTCACTGGAACTGGGCAAGGCGCTACAGACCCTGTTCGGGATGGACACCTACAAGCGGTTCCTCAGGGACATGGGCAGAGGAAAGCTGAAACTCGCCGTGCAGACTCTCGGCTTCAGAACCACGCCGACCCCGCAGGGCTTCGACATCGACCTGCCCTAGGGCCTGTTCGGGGTCGTGATCTCGGTTCCGATGCCCGCATCCGGCGAGGGCGGCCGAGCTGGTAGAACA
>NZ_JAESIF010000112.1:0-11445 GCF_016757295.1 Streptomyces sp. M2CJ-2
ATGAAGTCCACGCTCGATCTGCGGCCGGTCTACCACCGGCTGGACGAACGGATACGCGCCCACGTGCTGCTGTGCCGGCTCGCCCTGCTGCTGATCCGCGTCGCCGAGCGCCGCACCGAGCAGACGTGGCCCAAGATCGCCGCCGAGCTCGGCCGGGTCTACCAGGTCACCCTCTCCGGCCCGGCCGGCAGCCTCCAGCAGACCACCCGCCTGACCGACACCCAGACCAAACTCTTCAAGAACTGCGGAGTGCCGCTCCCGCCAAAGATGAGCGGCCTGAAGACCCCCGAATAGCCACTGAGCTGGGAAAACACGCTCCGGAGCCGTGGGCAAACGGCCCCGGAGCCTCATCATGCCCATCGCCCCAGATCAGCCCGCAGAATCGACACCCCCGTATGCCCACCAACTGTCGAACTCGGGTGTCTCACATGCGGTGGTGACAGAGCGTCATCACTGATGTGACTGGTCCGAGCTCCAAGGAGAGCAGCCGCAGACGCACCGTCGAGCGGGACGGACACAGTGTCGACGGTCGCGTCACCCGTGCTGGTCTGAGAGTGTTACTGCCAGCCACAGCAACTATTTACCATCACCACCGCATGTGAGACAGAGCCGCTTGTTTGACAGACCCGTCGCCGGACGTAGGCGATCGGCAGTTTCGGGGTCGGTACCATGCGGTCCTCCAGGATCAGCCTCTCGAGGCTACGGACATGCCGTCAGCCCGGCGTCAATTCGGCGTCATCCGCCGGGGAGTCGCCACTGGCGTGTTTCTCGGTGCCCTCGGGCCACAGCGTGCCGGCGAGGACCGTGCGGGGCACGTGCCTTCGCAACGCGACGAATGCCAGCAGGCGCTGCCCGTTGCGGCACAGCCCGAGAGGCTCGGCGTCGCATTCCAGCCGGAAATGGCCGAGCAGTCGCAATTCGGGAGGGAAATACACCGTGAGCCTCTCGACATCAGTCTCGGCCGGTGCGGCCAGGCTGTGCAACTTCGCGGAACGGCACTTCGTGACCCCGCGTTCACCTGCCTTTTCCCCGTCCGGAGGAAGCCGTTTCGCAGCGTTTGCGGGCCCACCGACCAGCAGCCAGACTTGACATGGGGGGAATTTCCACGCAGGCACGGTCTGTCTTCCGGATCGCTGGTGGGAGGACGGAACGATGGGAGTTCTCCGGTTGCAGACGAACGACCCGGCGACCATCTCGTGGGGGCATGTCCAGGTCCTGCTGTGGATCCTGCTGTCCGCCGTCCTGGCCATCGGGATCGTCCTGGTCGTCGCCCGTCGCGTGATTCCGAGCCGGACGGCGTCGTCGACCAGCATCGTCCGCAGTTGGATCGCCATGGCACTCGTCACCGGCCTCGTGGCGTTCTGCGCGGTGGCCTTCGCCGTACGGGACACCAACCTGCGCAGCACACTGATCGGAGCGCTCGCCGCGGCCGTCGGGTCGGCGGTGGCCTTCTACTTCTCGGGCAAGGTCGCCGAGAATGCCCGCAAGGATGTGCTCAGTGCTGCGTTCGGGGGCGAGGAAGTGGTGCCCGATCTGATCAAGTGCACCAAGGAGCAGGCCGCCGTGAAGCTGGGCGCAACCACGCTGAAGCTCGAACTGGCACCCGACTCGGGACCGTCCGCGGCACCGGCCGCCATTTCCCGCCAGGACCCCGCCAAAGGAGCCACCGTTCCCAGAGGCACGGCGGTGAAGGTGACGTTCCCCTGATGTCCGACGGCGCCCTCGCGCCCGGCCTTTCCTGGCGTGTCGTCAAACTTAGTTGAAGCATCATTGGTTGACGGAAGAAATGCCTATTGCTGCGCTGGGCTCCAGTGGCAGGAATGGCGCTGTCACGTTGTTGGGTGTGTGAGTATCTGATGGCGTCGTCGGGGCGTGATGGGCCCGTGGCCCGGGCCTGTGTTCAGGCCGTGGTGGGCAGGTTGGCAGCACCGGTGATCTGGTCCCAGATCGCGAAGCGGATGGTCATCTCGGTGCGGTAGTTCGAGGCGGTCATCAGGTGACGGTGGGGTCGGAAGTGGGGTGAGATGCCGCTGAAAGCGGCCAGGAACCGTTGTGCGGCACCCACCGATCGGAAGCCTTTCATCGCGCGCTCGCGTTGCCGCGTGGGCTGGTGGCTGTTCTCGGCCCGGTTGTTCAGACTCTTGTGGGAACGGTGCTCCACGGAGCGCATGACCTGGCGGTGGGCGGCGCCGTAGGAGCGCAGCCTGTCGGTGACGAGCACCCGCGGGACCGCACGCGTCTTCTTCAGCAGGCGGCGGAAGAAACGCCGGGCCGCGGCGGTGTCCCGCCGGTTCTGCACGAGGATGTCCAGGACGTTGCCGCCGGCGTCGACGGCCCGCCACAGGTACGTCAGCTCACCGTTGATCTTGACGAAGACCTCGTTCAGATGCCATTTATCCCCGGGTCGCGGCCGACGGCGGCGCAGTCCGTTGGCGTAGGCCTGCCCGAACGTGGCGCACCACCGCCGGACGGTCTCGTGGGAGACGAGCACGCCGCGCTGAAACATCAGCTCCTCCGCCTCGCGGAAGCCGAGCGGGAAGCGGACGCACCGCCACACGCAGTGAGAGATCACCTCGGCCGGGTACCGGTGCCCCTGGTACGACGGCGACGCGCTGTCCACGGACGGTCCCCCTTCACCATGACCAACCCGAAGATCATCCCACCCGGTCAGCCAACGTGACAGCACCTTCTGCTGGGGTTTCCTTCTCCTGGTCTTCTTCGGGCCGGGCTCCCTGGCGCTGATGGGCCTGCTCCGCCGACAGTCCGCGCCGAGTGCCGCGTCCCCGGGGGCGCGGGAGGTTCCCAGGTGGGGTAGGGAGTGACGGGCCCCGTCACTCGGATGCCGTCGGGTCGTCCGGCATGGCGAGGTGCGCCAGGTCTCCCGGCGGCGCACTGCGGACCGGCCAGAGCGGTGCGGGCGTGCCGTCGGCGACCGCGGCAGGCGCGTCGGTGAGGTTCATACGGTCACGGAGGCGGCCGTAGAAGTCCATCGGGCCGAGCCGTACGGCACGCAGCCTGCGCGGTGCGGCGTAGACGCCGATCCAGTCACCGGGGCCGATCACGCCGCGGAGCTGGCCGTCGATGCTGACGGCGGCGCGGCCCGAGCGCTCGAGCACCCGCAGCCCGACGGGCTCGTCCGGGGCGGCGACGACCGACCGGTTGAACGTCATGTGCGGTGCCACCGGTGTGAAGACCAGTGCCTCGGTGCCCGGCGAGACCACGGGGCCGCCGGCGGCAAAGCTGTAGGCGGTCGATCCCGTCGGCGTGGCCACCAGCAGCGCGTCGGCGGAGTACGAGGCCAGCAGCCGGCCCGCGATGTAGACCCCGACCGAGATCTGCCGGTCCCTGGCGAGCTTCTCCAGTACGACGTCGTTGAGGGCGGTCACGTCCAGCGGGATGCCCCACTTGCCGCCCGTCTCGCAGTCGGAGCGCACGCTGGTCGGGGGCAGGAGCGGGCCTCGGCCGTAGCTCATGAGCGCCTCGATGTCCGAGGGCACCTCCAGGCGGCACGAGGCACGCATGGTCAGCAGCATGCGCTGCTCCACGTCGAGCCGGTCGTCGTGCACGGCGTCCAGCGCCGTACGCACCATGGTCATGGGCACCTCGGTCAGGAAACCCACGCGGCCGAGGTCGACACCGAGGACCAGCGCGTCGATGGCGGCCGCGAGCCGGGCCCCGCGCAGAAAGGTGCCGTCCCCGCCGAGGGTGACGACGAGGCCGGGGTCGCCGGCCGCCGCCACTTCCTGCCGGGCGCTGCGCCGTTCGCCGTCGTTCCACACGTCGATGTCCTTGCAGGCGACGGCATGTTCGGCGCACCATGCACGGACCGTGCGGGCCGCCTCCGCGGCCTCGGGACGCCCGCCGTGTACGACCATGCCGACCCGGTCCACCGCCATCTCCGCCTCCTGGACGTCCGCTCGCCCCGACTGGGCGTGGGGTTCCATCCTGGCCAGGCGCGCGTCGACCGGGCGCGGTACCACGCCGCGACGGCCCGGTACCGCGAGCGCGGTACCGGGCCGTCCGGGTGATGCGGTGGCTGGTCAGCCCTGGCGGGCCTTGAACCGCGGATCCTTCTTGTTGATCACGAAGGTCACGCCCCGTCGGCGCACCACCTGGGCGCCGGGCCTGGACTTCAGCGAGCGCAAGGACTTGCGTACCTTCATCACGGTCTCCTTCCGCGGGGCTGCACGAGGGCGAGGGATGCGGGTGTCATCGTTCTTCGCGGAAGAGGACGTGCTCTCCGGCGACCGGATCGTACTTGCGCAGGACGAGCTGGTCGGGGTCGTTCAGACGGTTCTTACGGGTCACGTAGGTGACTCCCGTACCGGCTGCCGACTTCAGCCTGACGACGGGCCGCGCTGTGCTGCGTGCCATGAGGTGTTCCTTCCGCCACCGCCCGATCCTTTTGACTCGGGCATGCCGGCATGGGGGTGCAACGGCGTCGGCGGGCGGGATATTCCGATACGGGGCCCTGGCACTGCTCCTGGCGATGACCGGCCCTGGTTCCTGGTCGGTGGACCATGCCGTGGGCGCGGACGCGATGTCCGGCGTTCCCTGGACTCTGGCCGCGGCGGCCCTCGCCGTGGCAGCGGCGGCGCCCGCCCTGCTGCTGCGCCGGCGCAACCTTCGCGCCCCGGCCGCGGTCCCGGGCCCCTCGGACGGGCCCTCGTAGGGCGGGATCCGGCGCACGGTGTCGACGAAGCCCGCTCAGGCGTCCCTGAGGTGCTGTCACGTTGGCTGACCGGGTGGGATGATCTTCGGGTTGGTCATGGTGGAGGGGGACCGTCCGTGGACAGCGCGTCGCCGTCGTACCAGGGGCACCGGTACCCGGCCGAGGTGATCTCTCACTGCGTGTGGCGGTGCGTCCGCTTCCCGCTCGGCTTCCGCGAGGCGGAGGAGCTGATGTTTCAGCGCGGCGTGCTCGTCTCCCACGAGACCGTCCGGCGGTGGTGCGCCACGTTCGGGCAGGCCTACGCCAACGGACTGCGCCGCCGTCGGCCGCGACCCGGGGATAAATGGCATCTGAACGAGGTCTTCGTCAAGATCAACGGTGAGCTGACGTACCTGTGGCGGGCCGTCGACCAGGACGGCAACGTCCTGGGCATCCTGGTCCAGTCGAGGCGGGACGCCAGGGCCGCCAAGCGGTTCCTGGCCAGGCTCAGGAAGAAGCAGCAGCGGGTGCCCCGGGTGCTGGTCACCGACAAGCTCCGTTCCTACGGCGCCGCCCACCGCGAGGTCCTGCCCTCCGTCGAGCACCGCTGTCACCAGGGCCTGAGCAACCGGGCCGCGAACAGCCACCAGCCGACGAGGCGGCGCGTACGCGCGAGGAAGGGCCTCCGCACAGTCGGCAGGACCCAGAAATTCCTGTCCGCGTTCAGCCAGATCTCACCGCACTTCCGGCCCCGCCGCCACCGGCTACCGCAGCGAGATGCGCCACCGCTTCGGAACCTGGAGCGAGATCACCGGCACTACCGCCACGCCCACCGAGGCCTGAACCAGAGGCGGAAACCAAGCCCAGCACACCCCGGCACACCCTCAAGTAACCGCACACCAACAAGTTGACAATGCCGGTCTTCGGGGCTGGTGTGGTGGTCGCATGACTCTCGCCTGGGACGGACGGCCGTCCGGACCGGATCGCACCCAAGGGCGGCAAAACCTCAGCCCCGCCGCCCCATCGCCTGTGCAGCCTTCACATCGGCCGCATACCGGTCCACGTACTCCTGGCCCGACAGCCGCAAGATCGCGTACGTGATCTCGTCGGTGACGGCCCGCAGCACCGTCTTCCGGTGCGCCATCCCCGCAAAGCGCGAGAAGTCCAGCGGCTTGCCGAAACGGATCGTGACCGCCGGGAGTCTCGGCAGGACCCGTCCCGGAGCCCGGATCTGGAACGTACCCACCATCGCGCACGGAATCACCGGAACCTGCGCGCCCAGAGCCAGCACCGCCACCCCGACCTTGCCCCTGTACAGTCGGCCGTCGGGTGAACGCGTGCCCTCCGGATAGATCGCGAGCAGCTCCCCCTTCGCCAGCACCCCCAGCCCCTTCCGGAGCGCCGCCTGCCCCGCGGCCCTGCCCGACCTGTCCACCGAAATCTGCCCGGCACCGCGGAGAACGAGCGCGGTCAGCCGGCCCCTGAGACCCGGCGCCGTGAAATACTCCGCCTTGGCCAGGAACGTGATGCGCCGCTTCAGGACCGCGGGCATGAGGAGGGGATCTACGAAGGACAGATGATTCCCGGCGACGATCGCCGCGCCCTGCGCCGGCACCTGCTCGAGCCCCTCGACCCGCGGCCGGAACAGCAGCCGCAGCAACGGCCCCAGGAAGACGTACCTGAGCAGGTAATAGAACACGGGCGGCTTCTCCACTGCCGACTCGGCTCCCGGTACTCTGGGCCGGGTGGTCAGGTCCTATCTTCCCGGCCGGGACCCGGTCATTGGCCACCGACGCGTGTCCGCTCGCGCATCCCCCATGCGCCGGCCCCGGGCACCCGGGCAGAGTACGGAGCGGGCGAAGGTGCGGTGGTGGGGGCCCCTCGACTACGCCCCGCCGTCCAGCCCGCCCCGCCCGCGCTCGTCACCGGGATCTTCGTCCCCCGCGACCGACAGCGTCACCGGCTACGTCATGAAGCCGGCCGACCAGGTAAGAAGCAGACAGTGGTACGGGCCCCTCGCTAGTCACCGGGCGCAGCCGACGTCCAGCACTTCGACCACCTCACCATGGCGGGTATACACAAGCCAGCACCATTCACCGAATGCTGCGGCCAGGTCCGGGACCTCTGTCGTCGAGTCCCCGGCCACAACTTCGATGAGCGTGATGATCTCCTCATGCACTTCGTCCGGGATCTCGAACAGTGCGGCCGCTGCCCGTTGGATCATTTCGATTCTCATTTCGCCCCCCGTGGACGGCAGGAGCAGTAGAGCACGGAGCTGTTGGCTCCGTCCGGGCCTGTGGACGGCTATGACCAGAGCCCCTGACCACGATATCCACCATCCCGTCCCATGCAGAGCTCACATGGGCTCTTTCGACGGCTTGGCTTTGCCGTCCCGATTTGCCCCAGAAGATTGCTGGAAATCTTTTGCGTTCTGGCCTTGGACGGGCAGGTCCGGGGCCAGTCTTGTGCGCGTGCAGGGGAATGGCCGAGTTGGAGGAAGACGGGCGGACCGCCGTGCTGGTCACCATGGACGGTATGCAGGTGGGCGTGCTCGGCGTCGCCGACCGGCTGCGCCCCGACGCCACTGCCACCGTCGGCGCACCCGCTACCGGCGCCCCTGCCTACGCCGACGGCGCACCATGGACGAGGGCGTGCTCGCGCGACGCATCCCGCCCGTCACGGGCGGAGGGGTGGATGATCCGGCATCGTGCGGGGCGACTCGTCGACGTCGGCCCTGCTGTCGGGAATCGCTCGGCCGAGCAGGTCACGCGCCCGCGCAGCCCGCCGTCCGGCCAGGGCGACATCGACCAGGACCCCGTCCGCGTCGATGCGCAGCGTCCCGTCGGCGCAGGCCACCTGGTTCGGGCGGCTGCGAGGAATGTAGACCACATCCACCAGCGCGTTGGTGTCGTGAGCGCCCGGGGCGAGGGCGACAAGCAGCTCTCGCGGGGTGACGCCGACGAGGATGTGCCGGGCCCACCGGCGGTGCCACCAGCCGGGCAGCCGCATCTCGACCGCGGCGCAGTCGCTGTCTGCGCACGCCTTGTCGTCCAGCACCGGCCGCCAGCGCCGCAAGGCGCCAGGAGTGCCCAACCGCGGGGTCGGCACCGGCTGCGGACGTCCCTCGGCCAAGCCGCGGATCGCGGCCGTGAACTCACGCACCGCCCGGGCCGCCTCGGCCGGATAGCGGAGGGTGACGCAGTGGCCCGGTCCTCGCAAGCCAAGGCAACCACCGTGCCGACGGGCCTGCTGATGGTCGACGACGCACAGATCACCGAGAGGCACCCAGTCCTGCACACCCAGGACGTCGACTCACAGCGCCACACCCCAGGCACTCACCCCCAGTACCTGGGTGGGGGTGCACACGCAGATGCGCCGACCGTGTCCCTGCCGGCGCAGGGTCTGCGGCAGCACCAGCGGACCGAACGGCAGAAGCTTGCCGATGGCCTCCTCCAACTCGGCCACCGCCCCGACCGGAACCGGCCGGCCCCGGCGGGAGCCGTGCACCTGACCCAGGGGCATGTCCTCGGCCGCGTTGAGGGCGTCCCTGCGGCGCAACGGGAACTCCCACTCCTCCACGCCGTTCAGCAGATCCGCATGACGTGATCCCATCGTGCCTCACCATCCTCCACGGCGTACCAACCCCGATACCAACTGCCCGTGGAGGCCATCAGCACGGCGTACGCCGTGCGGTTTTCCCGGCGAGTCCCATCGCCGGACGCACACCCCCATTGTCCCGCACCGCCGCCGGCCGCAACGTTCCTGCCGACTGCTCGCCCCGCCGATATCGCACTGGCATGCGGCGACCGGCGCTCGTACGGCGAAGAGACGACGGGCGGTGGAGGGGCCCACCGCCAACCGCGGCACCGCAGCCGCCGACGGTCCCTGCCAGAGCAGCGGGGGAGACGTGCGATGAACCGCACCCACCACGGTCGGCGCCGCCCACCCGAGCACCGGCCGTGCGCTTGTCGTCGGGGTCGGGGGCGGGAGGTCGGGGACAGGCAGTTTACTCGGCGTGCGCCGGGCGACAAGGAGGTCGGGGCGCAGGCGGGGGTTCGTCGTCCGTGCACGAGACGACGAATGCGAGGCACGTTCCCGCCGTGACGGCGGGAAGTGATCCCTGTCGACCCATGGCATCTTCCTCCTCGGAGGCGCTCACGAGACCGCGGTCCCAGCCCCGCGATGGTTCTTCCTCGGTGCGGTATCGAGTCGTCGCCCGCGGGAACCAAGGGAGTGTGAGCTCGTGGCGTGTTGGGCTGGCCGGCGATGATCGTCGTGCTTGTCGCCGCCTTGCCCTTGCTGAAAACTTCATCCGCCGAGGTGGGAGCCGGTGTGCGGGATGCGCGGGTTCTCGAGCACGGACGCTGGAATCGGTGCTCTCGCGGGGCCGGCGATCAGCCCGGCATGATGGCTGGTCGTGCTGCTGCGACTGGCTTACCTGACCGTGACGAACGCGTTCGCCGTGCTGCGCCTGCTGCCCATGAGCGACCGGGACAAGGACACGGAGATCCTCGCCCTCCGGCATCAGATCACGGTGCTGGAGCGCCAGCTCGGTGGCGAGAAGGTTCGGTTCTCCCCGAACGACCGCGCGTTCCTGGCGGCGTTGCCGCACCGCCTGCCCTCGCAGGTGCTGCGCAGGATACGGCTGGTGGTGCGCCCGGACACTGTGCTGCGCCGGCACCGCAATCTGGTCGCACGCCGCCACGCTGTGTGCTCCCGGCCCAAGCGCCCGGGAAGGCCGCGGACCGTGCGCTCTGTCCGGCTGCTGGTGCTGCGGCTCGCCCGCGAGAATTCCAACTGGGGATACCGCCGCATCCACGGCGAACTCCTCGTTCTGGGCGTTACGGTGGCCGCCTCCACCGTCTGGGAGATCTTGAAGGGGGCCGGCATCAAGCCGGCGCCCGAGCGGGCCTCGAGCACCTGGGCGGGCTTCCTGCGTTCCCAGGCCGACGCGCTCCTGGCATGCGACTTCTTCGAAACCGTCACCCTGTCCGGGGCCCGCTTGTACGTGTTCGTCGCGATCGAGCACGCGAACCGCCGGGTCCGGATCCTGGGCGCGACCGCGCATCCGACCGCCTCCTGGGTGGTCCAGGCCGCGAGGAATCTTGTCATGGATCTCGAGGACGCCGGCTGCCGGGCGCGCTGTCTGATCAGGGATCGGGACGGGAAGTTCCCGCGGCTGTTCGACGAGGGGCGCTGTCACGTTGTTGGGTGCCTGGGTCTCTGACGGCGCGTCGGGGCGTGGCAGGGGTCGGTTTTCGGGCCGGTGCTCAGGCCGTGGTGGGCCGGCCGGCAGCGCCGGTGATCTGGTCCCAGATGGCGAAGCGGATGGTCGTCTCGGTGCGGCGGCCGGGGGCGGTCATCAGGTGGCGGTGAGGTCGGAAGTGGGGCGATATACCGCTGAACGCGGCAAGGAACCGCTGGGCCCCGCCGACGGAGCGAAAGCCCTTCATGGCGCGTTCGCGCTGCCGGGTGGGCTGGTGGCTGTTCTCTGCCCGGTTGTTCCGGCCCTGGTGGGAGCGGTGTTTGACCGAGGGCATGACCTCGCGGTGGGCCGCGCCGTAGGAGCGCAGCCTGTCGGTGACGAGCACCCGCGGCACCTCGCCCGTCTTCGTCAGCAGCGCGCGGAAGAACCGCCGGGCCGCAGCGGTGTCCCACCGGTTCTGCACGAGGATGTCCAGGACGTTGCCGCCGGCGTCGATGGCACGCCACAGGTACTTCCGTTCCCCGTTGACGGTCATGAAGACCTCGTCCAGCTGCCATGTGTCGCCAGGGCGGGGGCGCCTGCGGCGCAGGCCTGCCCGAACTTGCCGCACCAGTGGCGCACCGTCTCGTAGAAGACGACCACGCCGCGATGGAGCATCAGCTCCTCGACCTCTCGGTAGGAGAGCGGGAAGAGGACTTGGTCTTCCTCCTCGACGCCCTTGGCATGCCCGGCGGCGATGACACCCTCACCGCCTCGTCGACCTCGGCCACCTCACCGCCGAAACGGCGTCTACCGCCGCGCGGGCAAGACGCCCACGTCCCGCACCTTGGCGAGCTGACCGGCGCAGGTTCTTCCACTTCTCCTCCAGAACCGCTCCGGCCCACGGAGCGTGAATAAACATGACGGGACACGGACGGAACAGAAGGAGACGGGGTGTCTTTCGAGCAAGAATGGGCGCAGCTGAAAGCCGATGCGCTGGCGCGGCAGGCTGAGGGCGGCATGCGGCTCAACCAGCTGCCGGCGGACTCCGGCGGAGGCGCGCCGGTCGCCTCGGGCGAGGATCTGGTGGCGAAGGCCGACTCCATTAACGGGAACGCCAACCTGCTGGTGGAGATCGCCGGGCTTCTCCATGAAGGCCGCCCGGACGCCGAGCTGACCACCATGGCACGGAAACCCAGGACGCACGGGGACGTGGCACGTCAGGTGGAGCGCTTCGCCGAGTTCGCGGGTGACCAGTTCCTAGACACCATGGCCCTGTTCGCAGCGCTGTCGACCCGTCTGCGGATGGTCGGCGGGAACTTCGCGGTGATCGAGGACGAGACCGCCCGCCGGTTCCTGGAGGCCGTGCTCGACGGCCGTTACGTCTCGCCGGGAACGCGATGAGCGACGGACTTAGCTACCGCAAGGACGTCGAGCTCCTGGAGAACTGCAACCCGCCGCTGGTGGAGCGCAACGTGGACGAATTCCGCCGCATCCAGGCTCTCCTGACGGCTGTCGCTCCTGCGGCGGAACGGGTGTCGGCGTACGGGCTCTGGTGCAGAGGTGCGTACGGGTTGATCTGCAGAGGTGCTCCGGCGTGTCTGGCCGG
>NZ_JAESIF010000113.1:0-11404 GCF_016757295.1 Streptomyces sp. M2CJ-2
GCGCTGGTCGCCAACCTGATCTCCGTCAACCGCCGCTACAAGGCACACGCCGGGCTCCGCGTCACGGACGTATGACGTCCCGGGCGGCCCCGCACCGGGCCGCCCGGAAGACGTGCCCAGGCCCCCGCGATCCGGCTGTCCAGGTCGCGGGAGCGCCCCGGCCCCGGTCACTGCATCGCCGCCGTGATGCTGCTCGGTTCCGTACAGCGCCGGCCTGGGACGGGCCGAGGCCGTCCGGTACGCGCACCGCCGGCCGCCACCGCGACCCCTGCCCGCTCCGGGACAGCCCTGACAGCCGAATCCCCACCAGCGAAAACGACTTCATCCGTACGGCGGTGGTCGGACCTTTCATCAGCGTCTCCAACGGCACCCCTCGGGCCCGGTGACACTCCCCAGGTCATGTCTTCGCCAGGGGGTAACAGTCGTGCCGGGCCCGGAGGCCGGCGGCCCTCTTGCAGGACCGCGAAGAACATGATGGGGGCGCTGAGCACCACCTCGGCCTCCTCTGCTGCGGAGACGGCATCAAGGGCAGCGGTGTACTTCGCGTCTCGACCGCGCAGCAGGAACCGCGGTGACCGGTCGCCCCGGTCACGTGCAGTCTGCGGGTGCCGTGCTCCAGGAACGCCATGGCGTACAGACGCTTCCCCGGCACGGTGTCGGAGGGGAGAAGTCCGCGGCCACGATGCTGTCGGCCTGCGCGGTCAGGAAAACGCGCCACGTCAGGCCGGTGCGGCGTGGGGCCGGGTCGAGGCCGGCGGCATTGAGGATTTCCCACACGGTGGGCGAGTTGTGAAGCTGACCTGGGCCCGTACGGCCTGTACCCATCCTGCCCTGTCCGGGGTCTCCCGCGCACATTTCGGGGAGTTGCTCGAAGAACTCGCCCCGCCCTGGGCGGCGGCCCGCGCGTCGGCCCTGCACGTGATGAGGGGCGGTGCCCGCAAGCGGGCCGAGGGTGCCGGACGCAAGCCGCGCCTGGTGTTCACCGACCGGCTCGCGGCCACCCTGGTCCACCTGCGGCTCGGGCTGCCACATGCCGCCCTGGCCGAGTTGTACGGGGTGGACCGCTCCACCGTCTCCGCCGCGATCCGCGAGGTCAGAGCCTTGCTCACCGCGTGGGGCTTCGCCATCCCCAACCGCCCCGGTCTGCGCATCCGCACCCTGGACGACCTGTTCGCCAACGCAGATGCCGAAGGCGTCGACATCCGGCTCGACGGCACGGAAGTCCAGGTCCGACGCCCGCGCGCGGGCCGCCCCGGACGCAAAGCCTTCGTCTCGGGCAAGAAGAAGCAGAACACGATCAAGACCACCACATTCAGCGACCACCAGGGCCGCACCCTGTTCTCCGGCGTCGTCCGCCCGGGCCGCATGCACGACCAGACCGCTGTGCGTACCGAGGGCATCGCCGAACAGTTCCGCCTCCACCCCGATGTGCACGCCGAGGTCGACTCCGGCTACCAGGGTCTGGCCAAGGAGTTCCCGTCCCAGGTCAGCGCCCCGCCGAAGAAGCCGGCCCAGGACGCTCCCGACGGCGACAAGCGTGCCTGGCGCGAGGCGCGCAGGCGGCAGTCATCGGCCCGCGTCGTGGTCGAACACACCAACGCCGAGTACAAGCAGTGGCCTCCGCTTCAGCGCTACACCGGACGCCGCGAGGACTACGAGCAGACCCACCTCGCCATCGCCGGCCTGGTCTCCGACCGCGCGGCCCGACGCACGACCCGTCGCCTCACGAGCACCGAACTCGTGCCCGTTCGCGCGACGGCCTGCTGAATCACCCACCAGCCGAACCGCCGGTCCAACACGACCCGACCCCAATTTTCCCCAAGGTCGTCAGCCGTGTCCGTTCGAGGAACCCCCGACGAACATCATGATCTTGCTTGACGGGGGCGATCGACCTGCGCTGACGGCGTCTCGTTCAGGGTGTCCGGTGATCTGTACGTTGAGCGGGGGCTTGTCGTACGCTCCGGGCGCGAGTGAACGTGTCGGCTATGCGAGATGCAGTCTGGGCAAGCAGGACCTCACCGCCCAGCGCGAGATCCTGCTCGGCTTGGACGTCCCGGAGCACCGGATCTACCTGGACCGCGGACTGACCGGGAGCAACCGCGACCGGCCGGGCCCGGCGCAGGCTCTCGCGACGGTGCGCGCCGGTGACATCCTTGTCGTTCCGAAGCTCGTCCGCCTCGCACGCTCAGTGCCCGACGCCCGGGACATCGGCGACTCGCTCACCGCCCGCGGCGTCAAGCTTTCGCTGGGAGGCACTCTGTACGACCCCGCCGACCCGATGGGTAAGATGTTCTTCAACATCCTGGCCACCTTCGCCGAGTTCGAGGTCGACCTGCTGCGCATGCGTACCCGCGAAGGCATAGCGGTGGCGCGGGCCAAGGGCAAACTCAAGGGGAAGCAGCCCAAGCTCACCGTCCGCCAGCAGGCACACCTGGCCCAGCAGCACCAGTCCGGCGAGCACACCATCGCCGACCTCTTCTCCGTCAGCCGTGCCACGGTCTACCGCGTCCTTGAACGCCACCTGACCTCAGCAGCAACGCCTCCGACCTCCGTGGGGCAGTGAAGTGCTGCCCTACGTACACCGGGTCACCAAGTACGCCCCGGCCGACCGCGATCAGCACGGCCACTACTCCGGCTCCGAGCCAGCGGTCAGCGACCACGGATCAGTCGAAGCCACCTACCTGCAGGCCGTCGCCGCCTTCGCCGAGGACATCTGCGTCGACCGGCTGGCCGTCCGCGAGCCGCAGATCGGCGGCTTCGCCCAGTTCGGCCTGGAACTCGTCCGGGCCATGCTCCGCGACACCGGCGCCTGGTGCCGCCTGGAGGCGGAGGGAGCATTCGCGGTGCACGTCCGCTGGGACCAGTACCTCTACGTCGGCAGCAGCCGTCCCTGCGAAGCGGCGCCGGCCCGCACCCGCTCGCTCGGCCTGTTCCCGGAACGCCCGGACGCATCGCCGTACGACTTCGCCTCCGACGACCCCCTGCACGAGCAGCGCCCGGCCGATGGCGACTTCTGGGCCCGCCTACGCTGGACGGTCAGCGCCCACCGCGCCACGTTCCTGGAGGAGACCTACGCCGCGAACGCCTCCCGACGGCACCGCCTCACCCGCGACAACATCGAGGCGGTGCGCGCCCAGCTGACCCCTCGCGCCCAGCTGTCGGTCTGGCCGGACCTACTCACCGACGTCGACGCGGCCGTGGCCTCGCTGCCCGAGGAGGGCCTGGTGGAAATCCTCTGGGAGGATCAGGCAGGGCGGATCACCAGCACGGTCGCGGACGACACCCAGTTCGAGGCAGTGACCTCCCAGATCACCGGTACGTGTGCCGCCGGCGACGTATCCCCGGCTACCGATGAGCGGCGTCCGCTGTTCACCGCTGTACTGCCCGACAACGACGGTGTTCTCCGCGCGCGCTGGCAGACCGAGCCGACGCCCAGCGACCGGGACTGGGCGTTCCTGAAGACACTACGGCGCGGCCAGGTCGTCACCGGCACGGTGACGTCCATCGCCAGCTTCGGCGTCACGTTCGTGGACATCGGCGGCTTCACCGCGATGATCAACATTCCGGAGCTGTCCTGGCGGCCGATCAACCACCCGTCCGATGTCGTCAGCGTCGGCCAGCAGATCACGGCCGAGGTCCTCGATGTCGACACGGTCCGGGAACGGGTTCCGCTGTCGCTCCGAGCAGTGCAGGAAGACCCGTGGCCCCAGGTAGCGCAGCGGATCGGACAGGTGGTCACCGGACCGGTCACCAAGATCGTGCCGTTCGGCGCCTTCGTGCGCATCGAAGACCGAGAGGATGGCTTCGAAGGGCTCGTGCACACCAGCGAGATGGATAAAACGACCGGAGACACCGTCGAGGTCGGCGACGCCCTTACCGTGAAGATCATCGATGTCGATCTCGCCCGGCGCCGCATCGCCTTGTCTCAGACGCAGGCCCGTAGGTCCCGCCATGAGGGAGATCGCCATTCCTGACGAAACGGCTGCCCCCACGCCCAAGGACGACACCCTCGGACCTGCCTGGTGGGCAGAGGACCCCGAGCGCTGGGACCTCCTGCAGTTCGAAGCGGCCCACGACGAGGCCGGCCTGCCCCTTGACCGGTGGTGGAAGGACCGCAGGGACGTCATGGACGCGCTCATCCTCACCCCAGGACCGGTCGACCACGACTTCGCCCGATTTCTGCTGGCCCAAGAGACACGGTTCCACCGCCACTGCTGGGGCTTCAGCCACACCATCGAGGCCGCCGCGCTCCTACTCACCGAGCACCGCCGACCCGATGACGTCTGGCACCTGTGGCAGGCGATCACCGCCAGCTTCGACACCTGGTGCGGCCTGCCCCATCGGCTGCTGCTCGCCGGGGGAGGAACGACCCGCACGATCGCCTACGTCGTCGGCTCCGGCCACGAACAACGGGACAACCTGCTGGGACACCTTCAGGAACTCCCAAAGGCGACCGACGACGAGGTCACCGCATTCCTCGCGGAACGCCGCCGCTACTATGCCGACGTCCTCCGCGAGCCGGGCACTACCCCGGAGCCCGGCGATGACTGAGGAGCAGACCGGCGACGCCCCCGTCGGCTCCGGGCGATGTCGCCGCCTGGGTCGCGCTCGGGACGACGGCAGTCATCATGGACCGGTGACGATGTGGATGCGCTGCTACTGGGACGAGGAAGTCATCTGGTACTACTTCGAGGTCGATGCCGAAGGCTGGGTCATCCGGCAGGTCGAACTCCAAGGTTCTGAGCTGGCCCCGATCACAGCTGCCTCCCTTGAAGAGTGGCAGCGAGCCCAGCGGGCAGGTGGCCTGGCCGAGTACGAGAAGAAGTTCGGAGTCACCGCAGAACTCCCTGTCTCGCAGTGGGAGGACTACGAACCTGATCAGCTGACCTCACAAGAGTTCGAGGAAGTCTGGGATGCAGCCCGTCAGGAGATCGCAGCCCGCTGACCTCTCGTCCCTTGGGGGCTTCTTGACGTTGTTTCGGCATGACCGCAGCTCTTTTCCGCCCCGTCCGAGCCGTCGACGCCGACTGTCGGGGTACGGGCTCATCCGCAGAACGAAGTACGAGATCACCTACACAGTGCCGGCGGCGGTGGCCCCGGTGCGTTCGACGATGCCCCGCAGGGTCGTAATGCCGGGATGGAGACGTGGTGGGACGCGCTGCCGGAGTCGGTACGCGAGCGGGTGGACGGTCTCGTGCTGCGCGATGACCGTCTGCGGGCAATCCGGGTCACGAGGGAGGCCGTGCAGGCCCTGGAGGAGGCCCCGGCGCCGCGACCTGGCCTGTACGACTGCCAGCGTGCGGTGATGGCCCGGCATCAGGAGCCGGCCGGTCGGCTCGACCGCGCCCGGCACCACCGCGGGAGGTGGAGACGCTGGCCACCGGAATCCGCCGGCTGCCCGGGCGCCTGGCCGCGCTGGAGGCGGTCTGGGACGGGGACACCGACGGCTGGTTCGTGGTGCTCATCGCCGTCCTCGACGATCCGCAGCACGAGGTCGACCTGGCCTGGATCCGTCACGGGTCGGACCTGCGGGTCCTCAACGGGCAGGTACCGCCCTGGCCGGAGGCGCAGGAAGTCATGGAAACCGGCACCGCCCTGGCAGAACACTTCAACGTGCCCTTCCCCTTCGCCGGCCCGCACCAGTCCGACAACGAGGCACCCCGCTGGCGGACCACCCTCTGACACACCGCGCCCCGGTCGTCGGCACTGTGTACGTGACCTTGTATTTCGCTCTGCGGATGAGTCCGTACCCCGACACTGACCAGCTCCTCGACCTGGAACAGGAGGCCGCCAGCGGCTCCCGGTCGGCTGGCTCCAAGAGCACCTCGCCGCAGAGGCGACTCATTACCTGTTCCCCACATCCGTGCACCGGCTCCGCCACCGTCCCGAAGTTTCGCCACAGGGGAGGTGCCAACTGCTACTGACCGTCAGCACCGGCGAACAGATCTGGGGGTCTACTCGGCGTCCTCCCTGACACCGTCGACAAGATCCCGGAGACCTTGGGCGCTGAGTCCAAGAGGGACATCGTCAGCCGCATCGAGCACGCCGTGACCAGCGCGAATGGGCGGAGCGGATGAGGGACCGACGCTGTTCCTGAAAAGGCCACGGACCTGACGCACAGGCACGTCGGACAGTGCTGCGGTCCTGCCGCAGGCCAGATCATGATCCTTCTCAGCGCCGAATCCCGTACCGGAACTACTCGGCCCTGACGACCGCGAGCTACCAAGAGGCCCTTCTCCCATGCACCCGCACCGGCCGACTCACCCGAACCAGGCCCCTGTTCGAACCCGATCGACTCCATGAACGGACAGGGAACAACCAGTCAACGGCCCATCGCACAGACGTTCTTCAGTGACCGTCGCACGGGTCGTCATCCGCAGGTATCGGCTTGGTGTCCGCCGCCAGGCAGGAGGAGTACACCCGTGGCGGCGTGGGCCGCGGCTCCGGTTCCGACGTAGCGCCCACGGTAATGATCACCCCGGCACCGACGATGGCCAGCCCTGCCATCACGGTGAGCCAGGTGCCCCGGCTCACCGATCGCCTCCGAAGTGGTTGCGGAGTTCCTTGCTGCAGTCGTCCTCGGTGCCGACCTGGGCGCGCGAGAAGGTCAGCACTCCGTCGTCCTTGCCTTCCTGCTCGGCTTTGGCCAGCTGCCTCTCGATGTCCGCGATGTACTCAGCGCACTCGGCGCTGACGGGCTTCTCAGGCTGCGGGTCCGGAGCCGAGGAGGCGTTCAGTTCGGCGGTGACGGCCGCACACAGCACCGCCCAGGTGGCAACCCACATGCGGCGGCTCGTCCCTATCGGCTTCGGCATCCAGGCATCCTACGATCACCACGGCGGGCTGACGCCGAATCACGGCTTCCTCATCGACGAGACCCCAACGACGGGGCCAGCCGACATCGCCGACGAGGGCGACGGTGTCCGACCGAGTTGATCGGAGGTGTCTGTCCGCTTACGGGCTGTCCCGCGATTGAAGCTGGGGCGTGCTGGCCTGGGGGTTTGGCTGAAGGGTGGTTCAGCAGGTGGTCGTGTGGACGTGCACGAGCTCGGTGCTCGGCCGACGGCGGGTGGTGCGTTTGGCGGCGCGGTCGGAGACCGGGGCGGCAATGGCACGGTGGGTTTCGCCATAGGTCTCGCGGCGTTGGGTGTACCGCTGGAGCGGGCGCCACTGGCGGTGTTCGGCGTTGGCGTGTTCGACGCAGATGCGTCGGGAGGACTGGCGGCGTTTGTGCTCACGCCAGCCGTACCGTTCGGTCAGCGGCGCGGTGTCGTCGTCGAGGCCCTTCGGTTTGCGGGGCGGGGCCGATACCTGGCCGGGGAACTCGTTCGCGAGACCCCGGTAGCCGTCGTCGACTTCGGCTTTCACGGCTGGGTGCTGGCGGAACTGCTCGGCGATGCCCTCAGTGCGCACCGCGGTCTGGTCGTGCATTCGGCCCGGCCGTTCGGCTCCCGACCACAGGGTGCGGCCCTGCTCGTCGCTGATGGTGGTGGTCTTGATGGTGTTCTGCTTCCGCTTGCCCGAGACAAACGCCCGCCGGCCCGGTCTGCCCCCTTTCGGGCGGCGGACCTGGGTCTCCATTCCGTCGATCCTCAGCGTGATGTCCTCGGCTTCGGCGTAGGCGAACACGTCCTCGAGCGTGCGCAGCCGCACCCCGGGGCGGTCCGGGACGGCGAAGCCGCGCGCGGCGAGCAGCGGACGGACCTCACAGATCGCTCGGCCGATGGTGGACGAGCCCACCTCGTAGATCACCCCCAGGGCCTGGTAGGTAAGTCCAGTCCGCAGGTGGACCAGCGTCACCAGCAGCCGGTCGACGAAGACCAGCCCGTACTTCGGGCCGGCCCCGGCCTTTCGCCGGCGGGCACCCTTGCGACGTTCGTGCCGTCCGGACTCGCACCGCGCCTCCCACCGCGGCCCGAGTTCGGCGACCAACTCACCCAGGTGTTGGTCCGAGATGCCGCAGAAGGCAGGATGGGACATGGCCGCACGGGCCTGACTGGTCATCACAACCCAGACAACTCACGCGGCCCCTCCTACCGTTCCCCGCATGAGCGAGCGACGCGCGATCCTCAGCGGATCGACCTACGAGGAACAGATCGGCTACGCCCGAGCCGTGGTCGACGGCGACTGGGTGCACGTATCCGGGACGACCGGCTTCGACTACCGCACGATGACCATCTCGGACGACGTCGTCGAGCAGGCCGAGCAGTGCCTCCGCACCATCGAATACGCGCTGAAGGAAGCGGACTGCACCTTCGCAGACGTCGTCCGGGTGCGTTATCTCCTCCCCGACCGCGACGACTTCGAGCCGTGCCGGCCCTTGCTCCGCGGCCGCCTCGGCGACGTTCGGCCCGCCGCCAAGATGATGGTCTGCAGCCTCGCCGACCCCCGGATGAGGATCGAGATCGAGGTATACGCCCGCCGCCGGAACCTTACGGAGTGCGCCCACGTCTGATCGCCGCACCGGCTGAGTACGATCGCCTACGCCGGTCTGAGTACGCGAGTGGTTGCCCGCCGCGCGCGGCGCCGGAAGGGTGGACGCATGCGCCGACTGCTGCTGCTCGCCCCGCTGTTGCTGCTCACCGCCGGCTGCGGGGTGGTCCAGTCCTCCGAGGACGAGGCGACGGACGCCGCACGGGAGGTGGCCAGGAAGGCGGGCGAGCGGCTCTACGGCCAGCGTCCGCGCACGGCGGAGGAGGTCGGGCGCTCCGCTTCCGGCATCGACGGGGTGGAGGTACTGCGGGTGACGGGTACCTCGACACACGACGGGGACGGCGTCGACGTGGTCGTCCGCACGTCCGGCTCGGTGTACAACGGATGGCTCGACCCTCAGGAGGTCGCCGTGCGGCGCTGTTTCGCGGTGCGGGTGTCGCCCAAGTCGGAGTGGCGTGAGGATCCCCGTGACGTGGACTGCCCGGACGGCCCTCCGCTGACCTTCGCCCCGCCGCCCGAACCGCCCCGGCTGCCGTACGAGGAGCTCCGCGCGAAACTTCCCCGGGTGCCGGAGGGCGGCCGGGTGGACGAGGCCGAGGTGCGCCGTACGCTCGCCGCCCTGCACCTGCATCCGGCGATCCGTACCGAGGTGAAGTCGGACGGCGGCCGGGTCGGCGTTCTCCTGTCGGTAAAAGGCAACGGCTTCGACGCTCAGGACTGCCTTCTTGCCCGCGTGGGCCCCGGCGCCACCGAGGTGTGGATGCCGCCCCGGATCCAGCGGATGCCCGGAGAAGGCGGCTGCACCGTCGGCAACGCCCTGGACCCGCTACCGCCACCGCACTGAACGGGGACCCGGACCAAGAAGAAGATGGCACGAATCATGACCGCCTACCCGTCGGCGTCGAAGGACTGCCCGACGTCGTGACGCACCCGGCCGTACGAGGATGACACCCGGGGACCGGCGGGCGGGACGTCCCGCCCGCCGGTCCCCATCCGCAGCGACAAGGACACCCCATGCTTCCCCCGCACCGCATCCGTGAACTCCTGCGCGAGCTGGACGACCCGGCACACCTGGAGGTCCCCGCCCACTACGACGTCCCGGCCGCCCGTCAGCGCTTCGCGCGGCTCGCCGACGCCCTGGAACGACGCTTCGGGCCCTCCGTGACGGTGGGCGGGGCGCAGGACGCCAGCTTCTACGGATACGTCTCCGTCCCCGCCCCGGCCTCGGGGACGGACCGGCCCCTGTGGGTGCTGATCAGCAACTTCGGCCCGTTCGTGACCACCGGCACGGGCAGGGACTGGGGGGTGCCCGGCTGTGAAGAGGAAATCGACGACGCGTTCGTGGCCTGGCTCGACGAGCTGTGTACGGAGCTCTCTTGCGTCTACGTGCCCGTCGAGCTGCTGCTGGAGCCGTACGACGGACCGAGCCGTCTGGAGGATGAGGAGATTCCCGAAGAGGTCCTGGCCGCGCTCGCGGCCGAGTCCGACAACGAGAGGGAAAACGAGAGGGAAGGGAAGGAAGAGGAAGAGGAAGAAGAGCTGCCCGTGGCCTGGTGGGACCGGTACTTCCAGTTCATGTGAGTTCCGCCTGACTGACCGACAATGTGCAGGTGCGCGGCCGCACTTCACCATCACGCCCACGCCCGTGCCGCACATGGCCTGGTACCGGCGAAAAGCCGCCTGCACCTTCCTCGCCGCCTCCGCGATGTCGCCCATCGCCTCTACCGTCCCTCAGAAGCGGACCGGGGTCATGAGTGGAAGTACTCAGGACCCCGGTGGGTGGTCAGTGCAGGAGCGGCGAACCGGTCGGCTTCCACGCCTGGGCACCCTTGCCCGCCGTCTTCGGTGTCGTAGATGACGGTGGCGTCCGACGAATACCACAGGCCCTTGTTGAGCGTGGCGGACGGAGCCGTGCACGTCCGCACGGCGACCTTCAGAGTCACACACCAGCCAAACCTCAGGCCGGCACACCCCAATCAATCGCGGGTCAGCCCATTAGTGATCACTGATGCGATGTGGGGCCGGTTCGAGCCGCTGATGCCGGCCGATCCGATCCGGGGACGATGACGGGCCGACCACCACCGCATGCTCGAGGCCATCGCATGGAAGTACCGCACCAACTCGCCCTGGCGGGACCTCCCCGACGAGCTCGGCTCGTTTCAGACCGTTCAAAAGCGGTTGAGCAGATGAGCCGCCGACGAAACCTGGGAGAGGATCCTCGCCGCCATCCTCGCGGCAGCGGATGCCGTCGATGACATTGGCTGGACCGTGTCGGTCGATTACACCGTCGTGCCGGGCACTTCGGCGCTGCAACTGGCCCGGAAGCGGAGAGTGCAGCCCGCCCCAAGGGTGGCCAGCTACTTGATCACGGCGAGGAAGCCTTGGGTGCTCCCAGGGGAAACGAGTCGTCTTGTGCCCCTTTATGTGCCTGATGTGACGTCAGATAAGTCGGCATCTGATCAGTATCAATCCCCGGTCTTTCCGAAATGGCTGGGTTGCGTCCTGGGAAGTGGTGTACGGGCTCCCACCTGATCCGGGCGTATGGCCCGGCGTCGGAGTGAGTGTCCGGATATGAGAGGGCGTTCAGCGTGGACGGATTGCCGCTTATGACCTAGCAGGCTCCTCGCCAGGCTGGTGTGGTCTCGTCCGTTAGGCGCTTGGCGAGGTTGTCGATCGAGGCGAGGCGGATCATGGCTTCGGGGCCGGCGGCAAGGGTCTCGTAGGCGCGGGCGAGCCGGCGGTGCATCATGATCCAGCCGATACTTCGCTCGACCACCCAGCGCCTTTTCACGACGTGGAAACCGCGAACTCCGGGGTCTCTGTCGACGACCTCGACATCGATTCCGAGCTGCGCTCCGCGCTCGACCACGGCGTTCCTGAAGCCGGTGTCGACCCGGCTTTTCGTGATGGTCGGATACGTTTCCTTGGCCTGGTCAAGAAGTCGTGTCCCCACGGCGTTTTCGGAGAGGCC
>NZ_JAESIF010000114.1:0-11280 GCF_016757295.1 Streptomyces sp. M2CJ-2
GCGGCGACCGCGTCGACGCCGGGGCGGACGTACCGCTCCAGGGAACGGACGGAGGCGGGGCGGGAGCGGGCCGGCAGCATCGGGGTGGGGGTGGTGCGCTCGGCGTCGGGGTGAGCGCGGAGTGCCGCAGCCGGTGCAGCGTCCAGCCTTCCAAGTCGGCGATGTCCTCCTTGCGGGCGAGCGGGTTGGCCAGCAGCCGGGTGGACTCCTCGAAGATCTCCTCCGCCCGGCGGTAGGACAGGCGGGCCCGGCCGGTCTCCTCGCACACATCCAGCGTCGCGGTGCCCGTGGGCGCCTTGCGACCGGTGAGGAACAGCGACCCGCGGGTGCGTCCGGCGATCAGGCGGGGCAGCAGCTGGGCGGTGCCGGACTGCCAGGGGATCCACTCCGTCGCCCCGCCCTTCGATGTGATCTTGCCGCGCTTGTCCTGCGGATACAGGTCCTCCACGTTCAGGCGCAGCACCTCATCCGCGCGGGCCACAGACTCGTAGAGCATCTTCCAGAAGGTCTTCTCCCGCAGCGCGGCCTCCAGCTGCCACAGGGCGGCGATCTGGTTCTCGGCGAGGGCCTTGGTGCGGTCCTGCGGCGCGGGGCGGCGCTCGATGCTGATCGTCGGATCACAGATGATCCAGCCCTGTCGCTGCCACCGGCCGATCGCCTTGCGGGCGATGGACAGCTCCGGTTGACGGTCTCGGCGTCCATCTCGTCCGTCCGCGCGGCGGCCAGTTCCGCCAGGACCTCCGGCAGGCCGGGGTCGTCGATGACGGTGACGGGCACGGCCGGGGGCTTCGCACCGCGGCGGGCCGGCCCGGTGGGAGCCGACTGCCCGGCGACCATCCACCCCCACGTCGTCAGCGAGATCCGGTAGACCCTGGCGGAGGACTTCGCGATCCCGGCGCCGGTGAGGTACCGCTCGATGGCCTCGGGGTACGTCGCCAGAGGGCGGGCAGGGGCACCACCCGGGCGCGCGGCGCAGGAAGCACGCCCCGCCGTCCAGCACGCTCGCCAGTTCGACCGACATCCGGCCCACCCCACTCCGTCCGCCGCAGTAAATCCGGCATTTACTGCGGACTGCTGCACACATCGCCCGGCGGGCAGCAGGCACCCGGCGACCGGTGCCGGACACATGCCGCATGGCACCGGCGCCACCTGGAGCCGGACGGCCGGTGAACGGGTGGTCGCGGCGAACCCGGCTCGTCGCCGACGGCACGCGCCGTAGGCTTCCTCCACCACGACGGAGGGGAAACGCAGTGACCGAGCGCGGCCAGGACCCGGCCGGGGCGGCATCGGCTACGCCAGCATCGTGCACCGCCCGGACGAGCACGGGCAGCCGGTGCCCGGCGTCGTCCCCATGCCGACGGACGACATCACACGGCCTGCACGGGTCGACTTCGGCATCGACGCCCTCGGCCAGTGGCGCATCGAAGTCCGCGCCGACGACGGCGAACCTCCCCGCACCGGGCAAGCGGCACACACGCACGCCGGGCCGGCCGAAGCGGCAGCAGGGATCCTCGCCCCACGAGGGAACACGCCTCCACGAGCTGACCCGTGGCCAGGTCGAGGGCCGCCGGCACGAACTGGGGGACCTGTACGCGGAGACCTCCGGTGGCAGCCCATGGGCGTGGAATCAGGCGCGTACAGCCTTCCTGCGGCATCTCGCGGTCGACGCACGACGGCCTGGATTCTCACTGCTGATCGCGGAGACCACCGCCCTGAGCGGATGCGCCTACGGCTTTCCCGTGGGCGGCGCCGACCCGTGGTGGGCGGGCTTCGACGAACACGTTCAGGACGGTCTGCTCCGCCACGCCGCCCCCGGGCGGTTCTTCGTCATCTCCGGGATCATCGTCCCGCCCCGCGTGTGCTGGGAGCACCAGGACCGCCCCTGGAACCTTGCCCGGCGCCTGCAGCGGCGACTGCTCGCCGGCCAACGCGCCGCGTTCGGAGTCACGTTGGTGGACGTCCGGGACGACAGGGCCGTTGAGACGTTGCGGTCCTGGGGGTGGCGGAGCGCCGGAGACGACACCCCCACGGCCGTGCCGCCCGGCCCGTTCCGCGTGCTGGTGCTGGCTCCGGAGGGGTGAGCGCCCCGTCGTCGATCACGGCTCGCCCCCAGTTCGGGGCCCGGGCAGGCGCAGGGCGAGGAGGGCGATGTCGTCGGTGCTGCCGGGGGCATCCGGGCGGACAACTGGTCGCACAGGGTGTCCAGCGGTTCGTGGACGAGGGCGAGGGCATGGCGGCGCAGCCGGCCGAGCCCGGCGTCCAGGTCGCTCCCGGGTACCTCGATCAGGCCGTCGGTGTAGAGCAGGAGCGTGGACCCCGGCGGCAGGGCGAGGGCAGCGCTCGGCCGATGACCGCCGGCATGCAGATGCGTGCCGAGGATCAGACCCTGCCCGGCTTCGAGGTACTGCGCGTTCCCGTCAGGGGTCAGCAGTAGGGGCGGTGGGTGCCCGGCACTGGTCCGGCGAAGCGTCCACGGGCCGCTGTCCGGGCCTTCCGATGAGCGCATCCTCGCTGCACGTGTTCAAGAACGCCGCAAGGGCCGCACGTCGCTCCATCTCGGCGACACTCAGGGGGCGATGCGGGTTCTTGGCCAGCACCGAGACGGTGTTCGTTCCGATGTGCCGTAGGCAGCAGTGTTTGCTTCAGCGGCCGTGAGCGCATGCCCGGGCCGTCGGTTCGCCCTGCTTCTCCTCTGTGATCACGGGCGGGGTACCCACCGCCCGCGCGACCCGCAAAGCCACCCGGCACCCGCGGCGTCCGCAGCGGCCGCGGCTGCCCTCTTGTCCTGGGGCCGGGGCAGCGGGCAGAT
Source organism: Streptomyces sp. M2CJ-2 (assembly GCF_016757295.1). NCBI lineage: Bacteria > Bacillati > Actinomycetota > Actinomycetes > Kitasatosporales > Streptomycetaceae > Streptomyces > Streptomyces sp. M2CJ-2. Next base: position 2,810 of record NZ_JAESIF010000114.1, read on the forward strand.
GAGACGGATGCCGACCTGAGCGCCAGTCTTCGGCGGCGGGTCATATCGAGCGCTCGTTGGATCACACAGGCGATGGATCACCCGTCCCGCTCTCCGGGTACCGTCAGGGTATGAGTCATCCGCACCCCGAGCTGAAAGCCGCCCCACCCCTCCCCGAAGGAGGGCTGCGGGTCATCGCCCTGGGCGGCCTGGGTGAGATCGGCCGCAACATGACCGTCTTCGAGCACGCCGGCAAGCTGCTCATCGTCGACTGCGGCGTGCTGTTCCCCGAGGAGACCCAGCCCGGCGTGGACGTGATCCTGCCGGACTTCACCTCGATCCGGAACCGGCTGGACGACATCGTGGCCGTGGTCCTCACCCACGGCCACGAGGACCACATCGGCGGCGTGCCGTACCTGCTGCGCGAGCGGTCCGACATTCCCGTCGTCGGCTCCAAGCTGACGCTGGCGTTCCTGGAGGCCAAGCTCAAGGAACACGGCATCCGGCCGCGCACGGTGCGGGTGCGGGAGGGCGACCGGCGCGGCTTCGGGCCCTTCGACTGCGAGTTCGTGGCGGTCAACCACTCCATCCCGGACAGCCTCGCGGTCGCGATCCGCACCCGGGCCGGGATGGTGCTGCACACCGGCGACTTCAAGATGGACCAGTTCCCTCTCGACGACCGCATCACCGACCTGCGCGCCTTCGCCCGCCTCGGCGAGGAGGGCGTGGACCTGTTCCTCACCGACTCCACCAACGCCGAAGTACCCGGCTTCACCACCTCCGAGCGTGAGCTGAACCCGGCGATCGAGCAGGTGATGCGCACCGCGCCGCGCCGGGTCATCGTCTCCAGCTTCGCCAGTCATGTGCACCGCATCCAGCAGGTCCTGGACGCCGCCCACCAGCACGGCCGCAAGGTCGCCTTCGTCGGCCGGTCGATGGTCCGCAACATGGGCATCGCCCGTGACCTGGGCTATCTGAAGGTCCCCTCCGGTCTGGTCGTGAGCACGAAGGAGCTGGAGAAGCTCCCGGACCACAAGGTCACTCTGGTGTGCACCGGCTCCCAGGGCGAACCGATGGCCGCGCTGTCACGGATGGCCAACCGCGACCACATGATCCGCATCGGCAAGGGCGACACCGTCCTGCTCGCCAGCTCCCTCATCCCCGGCAACGAGAACGCCATCTACCGGGTGATCAACGGACTCACCCGGTGGGGTGCCCACGTGGTCCACAAGGGCAACGCCAAGGTGCACGTCTCCGGGCACGCCAGCGCCGGCGAACTCGTCTACTGCTACAACATCGTCAAACCCCGCAACGTCATGCCCGTGCACGGCGAGTGGCGCCACCTGCGGGCCAACGGCGACCTCGCCATCCGTACCGGTGTCGACCCCGACCGGGTCGTCATCGCCGAGGACGGCGTCGTCGTCGACCTCGTCGACGGGCGCGCGTCCATCACCGGCAAGGTCCCCGCCGGCAACGTCTACGTGGACGGCATGGAAGTCGGCGGCGCCACCGAGGCGTCCCTCAAGGACCGCCTCACCCTCGCCGCCGAAGGCGTGGTCACGGTGGTGGCGATCGTCGACGCAGACACCGGCGCCCTCGCCGAGGCCCCCGACTTCCTGGCCCGCGGCTTCGTCCACGACGACGCCACCTTCGAGCCGGTCATCCCCGTCATCGAGAAGACCCTGGCCACCGCAGCCGAGGAGGGCGTCGGGGACGCGCGCCAACTCGAACAGCTCCTCGCCCGCGCCGTGGCGAACTGGGCGTTCCGCGCCCACCGCCGCAAGCCCCTCATCATCCCCGTCATCATCGACGCCTGAGCCGCAGCCCGGCAGCACGGTCCGCGGTTCCGGTGGCGGCCCCGCGAGCATCGAGGTCGGGTACGCCCGGACCGGTCGGTGGCGAAGCCGCCGGGCTCGACGAGGCGGATCGCCTCGCCGTGGGCGGCCGGCAGGTCCCCGAGGGAGTCGGTGTCGCGGGCGACGGCCCTGTCGCCGCGCTCCAGGGCCGCCTGCGCGAACTCGCGGCCGAAGCCGCGGGAGGAAGCGGTGACACAGCGGCGGTGCACCCCGCCCAGATGTTGCACCAGATCGGACAGCGCCCACTCGGGGCAGGTCGGCACCTGCACGTCGCGGCTGGGCACGAAGGCGACCGCGGCCGGGAACACGACCGATTGTGGGCCGATCAGCCGCAGCAGGACGGGGAACGAATGTCCATGCCACGCGGATGCCTACCGTCACGCCGGACAACCGCAGTCGATTTTCACAGCGGTACAGGGGCACGCCGGGCGCGCGACACCGGCCGCGTGCCCTCGGACAAGGCAGTGCCCTCATCCCGGAATTCCAGTTCGGCCGCGCCACCGACCCGCGCCAACCGCAGCCGGGCCCTTCCCACAGGCGAGACCGCCGGCTACGCCCCGCCCGCAACGCGCGCACGGGCATGCGCACGTCGCGGGCCACGGCACGGGACGCGCGAGTGGACAGCGCGCCGAGTGCCGGTGAAGCGGTTAGATCGCGGGACTCATCGACTCAGCCGCCGCTCTTACGCCTGAACGACCGCTGACTCGCAGCCGGGCCGTGCGCCGCACGCACCTTCGACGCATTCGGGTTGGCGGCGCCATCGGCGGCGGCCGCCTGCGCACCGCGCTTGCGCGCCAGGGCTTCGCGGAACTTGCGCTTGAGGTCGTAGTTGCCGTCGCTGTCCGGCGCCAGAGGGGACGTCTCGGGGGCAGCCGGCTCCGAACCTTCCGTAGGTACGGGCTCTGCGGTCATGGTGACCTCCTGGTTCGAGGGTGGGCCAGCACAGCTTGTCATGCCGGGCGTAGTGCGGGACACCGGCACCATCGTCCTGCTCCGTTTCGGCGGGTGTCCCTCTCCCGGCCGAGGGCGTTCGCTTCATAGGTGAGGCGCACAGGACGGCTTCGGGCCGGGCCGCGGGTTGTCGATCCCGTGGCCAGGAGATTCGCTGCCAGGGCAACGCCTCTCAGCCGTTGCGACGCACGAGGGCGGCCTTCCGGGCCTCGGCGAGCTTGCGGGCCTCGCCGGCCTTTCGGGACTTGCCGCCGGCGCCGCGGGCGGTGTCCTTGCTGGTGCCGAGGCCGCGGAAGGGAGCGTTGGTGTTCTTGGGCCGGGGGACGGCGGGCCCGCCGTCGAGCGGGGTGCCGGAGGGAGCCTTGGCGCCGGTGATCCGGCTCAGCTCCGCCTCGCCCGAACGCACCTGGGTGACGGTCGCCTCGATGCCGGCCCCGGCCATCATGCGGCTCGTCTCGCGGCGCTGGCCCGCCAGCACGAGCGTGACCACGCTGCCCGACTCACCGGCGCGGGCGGTGCGGCCCGCCCGGTGCACATAGTCCTTGGGGTCGGTGGGCGGGTCGACGTTGACCACGAGATCGAGGTCGTCGACGTGCAGGCCACGGGCCGCGACATTGGTCGCCACCAGAACGGTGATCTGGCCGTTCTTGAACTGCGCCAGGGTCCGTGTGCGCTGCGGCTGGGACTTGCCGCTGTGCAGGGCCCCGGCGTGCACCCCGCTGGCCCGCAGATGCCGGGTGAGCTGGTCGACGGCGTGCTTGGTGTCGAGGAACAGCAGTACGCGGCCGTCGCGGGCGGCGATCTCCGTGGTGACGGCGTAGCGGTCAGGGCCGTGGACGACCAGAACGTGATGCTCCATCGTCGCGACCTTGCCCGCGGACGGGTCGACCGAGTGGACGACGGGGTCGTGGAGGTAGCGGCGGACCAGCTGATCGACGTCGCGATCCAGAGTGGCCGAGAAGAGCATCCGCTGACCGTCGGAGTGCACCTGGTCGAGCACGTCGGCAACCTGCGGCAGGAACCCCAAGTCGCACATCTGGTCGGCCTCGTCCAGCACGGTGATCCTCACCCGTCCCAGGCGGCAGGCGTTGCGCTCGATCAGGTCGTGCAGGCGTCCGGGGGTGGCGACGACCACCTCGGCTCCCTGGCGCAGCTCGGCGACCTGCCGGCCGATCGACATGCCGCCGACGACCGTGGCCATCCGCAGCCGCAGTGCCTCGGCGTACGGCGCCAGCGCCTGGGTGACCTGTTGGGCCAGCTCCCGGGTGGGCACAAGGATCAGAGCGAGGGGCTGCTTCGATTCGGCGCGCCGCCCGGCCGTACGTGTCAGCAGCGGCAGGCCGAAGGCGAGCGTCTTGCCCGATCCGGTGCGCCCTCGCCCCAGGACGTCGCGCCCCTCCAGGGCATCGGGCAGTGTGGCGGCCTGGATCGGAAAGGGTTCGCGCACCCCGAGTCCGCTCAGTGTCCGCAGCACCTCCACCGGCAGTTCCAGACCGGCGAAGGAGACGGCCGGGGGCAGCGCCGGGGTCATGGCCCCGGGCTGGGCGGGACCGCCGTGAGCGATGCCGCAGTCGTCGGGATGCTTCATGAACAGCCTTCCGCAGAGGAACGTACCGAGGAAGGCCCGGCAGGATTGAACAGCCCACGCACAAGCGGAACCGAACAGGCAGAATCGCCCACCGCGACGACCACGCAAATGGATGAGACTAACACAAGGCACAACATCGCGCCGCTGATACCGATCGCCTCTGTGTACGGGTGCTGGCAGCGGGTCGGCCTGGAAAAACCGTTCTCCTTGAAGGACGGCCCCACCCCACGGGCGAGCTGTCGAGCCACGCATCAAGCCGTACGAGCGGGGTGCCGGGCGGGGCAGCAGGCCCCTGCCACGGGTGCAGGTCAGCAAGCCGGACGCCGTCCGGCCCGATGCTGACCATTTACTGACCCGGACGCGGCGATCAGGGCTCTGAGCTGCGGAAACACCAAACGCTAGATCTTGGGCTTATGCATGGTGCGCAGCATTCAGCACTCTTAGATGTTGCTGGCCATGAGGTTGGTGGCGCCGCTCGTCGATGTTGACCTTCGAGTTGGTTGAAGCTCAACGATGGCGAGGTGCCAAATTCTGAGCTGATGCCGATCGGGGTCTTTGCCCAGCGCAGTGGTCTGACCTCCAACGCGTTGCGGTTCCACGCCGACTCCGGGCTGCTGCCCCCTGCCGAAGTCGACCCGATCTCGGGCTACCGCTACTACAGCGCTGACCAGGTGGCGCGGGCGACCGTGCTGCGTCAGCTCCGTGAGATTGCCATGCCCCTCGCTGGTGTCGAGGCGGTACTGGGTTCCGGGGCTGACGAGGTATCCCGGCTGCTCGATGAGCAGGTGTCGAAGGTCGTGGGAGACGCGGCAGCACAGCAGAAGGCTGCTGTCATCAAGTCCGCGCTCGGGAACGTGCCGGGTCTTCCGATTACGGAGCTGAAGGGTCCCGTGCCGGCGGATACGGTCGAGCAGGTCCTGGCAGGCGATCACCCCGCCAGGGCAGAGGCGACGGCACACACGGAGCGCGCGGCGTCCAGCGGCTCCTGCAAGCCGGCCACCATGCAGGCGAAGCCGGTGCCCCGCCAACCGGCACACCGCGTCATCCCGAAGGAATGCGAAACTCGAATTCGGGACGGTCCCACGGCACGGCGGGCGGGTTCGCGAACGCGGTCCCGGTCCGCACCGCACCGACGCGGTGGTAGAAGTCCTCGGCGGGAAGGTGCGACACGACCTTGAGACGCTCGATCCCGGCAGCACGGGCCTCGGACTGCATGTGCGCCACGAGCAGCCGTCCAATACCCCGTCCTTGCACTTCGTCGGCGACGAACAGCAGGTCGAGCTCCGGTGGAGCGAGGACGAGCGAGTAGAACCCGAGGACCCGGCCTCCATGCTCGTCGGCGCCGACGGCCACAAAGGCGCGGTGGGCCTCGATGTAATCAGGACCGACCCGGTAGCCCGCGACTGCGGCTGCGTACTTACCCTCGTAGGCGCCTGAGCCACGCACCAGCCGCGTGAGCCGTTTGGCATCCCGCGCGACGGCCCTCCGTATCGTGACCGGCTGGCTGATCGGGGAAGTGCGTGAACTCATCGGGAGAGTATTTCGCACCGGGGAGGGCCTTCGTGCGGCAGGTCGGCTGCTCGCGCAGGCGTTCCTGCACCGCTCCCGGAAACCGCTCGCCAAGGCACCGATCGGCCATGTCACTGCCGCCGAATCGCCCCGGCACACGCCCACGTACGCGCGGATCATCGTGGCCGAACACGCCCGACGCCGCCTGCGCGAGGCCGCCGCGCACCTGATGCACACGGTACGGGACGCCTCCCGCACCCCGTGCCTACCACCCTGGCCGAGGCCGACGCTCCCGCCTCCGTCGTGGACGCCATCGCCGCGTCCTTCCCGACCCACTCCGGATCCCTGCCCCGCATCCCCGCACAAGCCCCTGCACGGCGACGAAGAAGCCGCCCAGGAGGAACGGCTGCTGCTCGCCACGGGCCGCCGCGCCCGACCGACATCGAGCAGATGCGCTCCCGGCCGCGGAGGCCAGGTCACCGGCGTCCGCGTAGGCCGACAGGTCACCGGCGGCCACGACGAACTCCACAAAAGCCCCGTCGGAATGGTTCCCGACAGGCCTCCGCCGTGTCACCGAAGCCCCTATCACGGGGACTTGCAGGAAGGCGGACGGCATCATGCCACGAGAGCCGGAACCTCCCAGGTCACATCGCGTTTCAGGGCCGCCTTTGACGCCGGGCAGGCCGTAGCCCCAATTTCCGATTTCAGCTCAAAGACACGGTGCGGGCTCTCCGACGAAGCGGGCAAGCTCCCCTGCGGCACCGCGTGGCAGGCCGGCAACCGCCGTGTCCGGCAACGTCGTGATGACGGTCCGCAGCCGCGCACCGAGCTCTGGCAGCAGGCTCCAGGCCGAGGCAGGGGCATTGACGGCGGCGAGCAGCAGGTCGCCCACGTAGAAGCAGGCGTCGAGCAGCGGCTCCTCGATCAGCAGGCGCACGGCGAGTGGAAGGACGTAGGGCAGTGCCACCTGCTGCGCAATGAGGGTGCGCAGATCCGCGGGACCAAGATCGCCCAAAGCCACACACCGCAACTCATGCACGGTGCGCACCAGGCGGGTCGCGTCAGCGGCAGGAGGCGTCCACCGGGGCGGGTCCAGCTCGTCGAGCGTACGGTCGAGGTGCAGCAGATGGTCCATGCGCTCCATTCTCACCAGACCGCCGTACGCTCTCGGGCCGGACCAGGTGGAAGACCTCTCGTGCCACGTAACGCTTGAGGCAGCGGACGATTTCCCGTCGCGTCTTGCCTTCCCCCGAGCGCCGTTGAAAGTACTTGTCGGGCTCGAAAGTCATCGCTGCTGGTCAAGCGGCGTAGCGGTACTCGTTGAGGGTGCCGCCGAGGACGCGAGTGCGCAGGAGCCTGCGGCTGCCCAGAACGTGCACAGTGGCGGGTTGATCCTGGGCGTCGGGAGGCAGTTGATTCCGGGACCGATGGGGGCCGATGCGTGTTGTAGTGCCGTTGGAAGTCAGCGAGAACGTGTCAGGCGTGGGCCTCGTTCATGACCAGGACGTGATCCAGCGCTTCGCGCCGGAGGGTGCCGGTCACCCGCTCGCAATGTGCGTCCATCCGGGGAGCCCGCGGTGCGCTGAGTAGTACCTCCATGTCTTCGGCCTGGAAGACGGCGTCGAAGGCAGGCCCGTACTTGCCGTCGCGGTCGCGCAGGAGGAACCGCAGGGACTCGATGCGGACGCCCAGGCCGGCGGCGGCATTCCGTGCCTGCCGCACCACCCACTCCCGGCTGGGCTGGGCGGTGACGCCGGTGATGTGCGGGCGTCGGGTGCCGTGCTCGAGGAACGCCGGCGCGTACAACCGGTGCCCCGGGGCGGTGTCGAGATGGAAGAAGTCCGCGGCCACGATGCCCTCGGCCTGGGGGTCAGGAACTCGCGCCCACTCGGACCGGTGCGGCGCGGGGCGGGGTCGATGCCGGCCTCACGCGGGATCTCCCCTGCCGTGGATGCGGCGATCGGGTGCCCGGGACGAGCGGGCTCGCCCTGGATCCGCCGGTGGCCCCACCTCGCGTTTTCCCGAGCGGGCCGTAGCACGAGGTTCTTGAGCGCCGCTCTGGTCGGGGGGGCGTCCGGTGCGGGCGCGCCGTGTACTGCGGTCCCACTTCGCTGCGATGAGTCGGCGATGCCGGGCCAGTAGCGTGCCGGGCGTGGCGGGGAAGACTGCCTGCCGGCGGTGACGGGGTATCAGGCTGGGCAGTGCCGCGAGCCGGAACCGATCCGCGGGCTCGTAGCGGACCGGGCCGGCGATCTGGCGGCGCAGTACTGCGTTCTGATGCCGGAGCACGAGCAACTCGGCATCCTTTGCTGTGTCGTGGCGCAGCGGTATCCCGGGGCGGACAACAGCTTGCGGGCCACCTTGTACAGCATCGAAGCGAACACGCGGACATGGTGCCGGCCGAGATCGCCCGACCGCTGCTGCCTGCGGCGATGGCTTTCCGAGCCCGGCAGGCAGGCGCTGGCCGAACTCGGACTCGACTGGGCAGCGTAGACGTGATTCCGGACGCGAACCCTAGTAGGGCTTTGTTAGGTGCCCCGGCTGATCCTTGTCGGATAGGGTGTGATCTTCTTTCGGGTGTGACACCG
>NZ_JAESIF010000115.1:0-11247 GCF_016757295.1 Streptomyces sp. M2CJ-2
TCAGCTGCGCGGCGCCATCATCTGGCTGCGCAGCCTTGCCCCCGCCACATGATCACGATCCCGAACAGGCCCTAGAACTGACCCCATCACCGTCCACGACATGAACTCCTGGGCCCAGCGTGGCGAACGCCTGGCGGCTCACCTTCCGGCCATACAAATCGGCCCGACCGGCAAGAAGTTGCTCCCTCTGACAGTCAAGAACACAGGTCCGACGCCGGCCTGCGGGTGCCGAAAACCCCGTCCATGGCCTGCGACGTGCAGATTCTCGTGAACCGCCGTTGACCGCAGGACGGGTGTGTCAGGCCGACCAATCGTGCTGCTGCGACTGCCCTACCTCGCCTGTCGAGCGTGTTCGCCGTCATCCGGCTGCTGCCGATGAGCGATATCGACAAGGACATCGAGATACTGACGCTGCGCCACCAACTGGCAGTCCTGCAGCGGCAGATCGACAGGCCCCGGGCCACCCCGGCGGACCGTGCTCTCCTTGCCGCACTCCTCCACCGGTTGCCTCGCGCCCGGCCGCGGCAGCTCCACCTGATCGTCTCCCCTGCGACGATCCTCCGGTGGCACCGCGACCTCATGCGCCGTCGCCACGCCGATGTCTCCCGACGTAAGCGTCCCGGCAGACCGCCCACCCGCCGCTCTATCCAGGCTCTCGTCCTGCGCCTGGATAGAGCGGCGGGTGGGGCTACAGACGGATCCACGGCGAGCTCGCCGTGCTGGGCATCACGGTCGCGCCCTCGACCGTGTGGGAGATTCTGCGCACGCATGGGATCCAGCCCGCACCCGAGCGCGACCGCCAGACCTGGGCTGCCTTCCTGCGCGGCCGGGCCCACGCGATCCTGGCCTGCGACTTCTTCACCGCCACCACCCTGAGCGGCGCGACTGTGTACGTCTTCGCCGTCATCGAGCACGCCGACCGCCGCATCCGCATCCTTGGTGCGACGGCCCATCCCACCGCGGCCTGGGTCACCCGGGCCGCCCGGAATCTCGTGATGGATCTTCAGGACGCGGGGGCCACCGTCACGCGCCTGATCCGGGACCGCGACAGCAAGTACACCCGCGCATTCGACGCCGTCTTCGAGGCCGAGGGCTTCGAGATAGTCACCACCGGTATCCGCGTTCCCCGCATGAACTCGATCATGGAACGCTGGGTGCACACCTGTCGGCACGAGCTCCTCGACCGCACCTTGATCTGGAACCTGTCCCACTTGCTCCCCGCGCTCGGCGAGTTCGAGTCGTTCTACAACGGGCATCGGCCGCACCGCGCCCTGCACGGCGCAGCGCCGCTTCGGCCGGCCCCCGAACCCATCACCGACCCCACCCGGCTCGACCACCTCGACATCCGCCGACGAGACCGACTCGACGGCATCCTCCACGGGTACACACATGTCGCTTGACCTGCGAGGACGTAATATTCGGCACCCGCAGGCCGACCGGCGCCGGGACTTCCACCACCAGGCCTCCACACGGATCATCCGCGACAACCAAGCGGTGTACGTGGAGAACCTCGCGGTGTCCGGTCTCGGCCGTACCCGGCTGGCCAAGTCGGTGCACGACGCGGGCTGGTCCGCGTTCGTCGGCATGCTGCGGTACAAGGCGGCCCGGCACGGCCGCACCTTCGCCAGGGTGGACCGCGCCTTCCCGTCCTCCCAGGTCTGCTCGGCCTGCGGATTCCTGGACGGCCCCAAACCCCTGCACGTGCGGGAGTGGACGTGCGGGGTGTGCCACACCGTGCACGACCGCGACCACAACGCGGCCCGCAACGACCTGGTCGAGGGACGCCGGATCGTCGCCGCCGGACGGGCGGAGACACCAAACGCCTGTGGAGCGCCGGTAAGACGGGCACACGTGCCCGCGCAGCGCGGTGAAGCAGGAAGCCCCCGGAAGGGTCAGCCGACCCAGGCCGGAATCCCTGGACTCTAGGCCAGAGAGCACGTCAAAACGTCTTGACCTGGCCGCCGTCGATGGTGAACTCGGCTCCTGTGATGTTGCCGGCAAGGGGCGAGGCGAGGAAGAGAGCCAGATCGGCGACTTCGTGGGCTTCGGTGACCCGCCCGGTGGAGATACCCATGCTCTGTGGCACGACTACGTCCATCGCTTCCTGCGCGGTGGTGCCGCTCTGGGCCGCCGTGGCGTCGGCGAAGCCACCTGGAGCGGTCCAGAAGGGAGTGCGGACTGGTCCCGGAGCGATCGCGTTGACCCGGACGCCTTGCGGTGCGAATTCCTCGGACAGTGACTTGGTCAGGCTGGTCAGCCCGGCCTTGGCCGCGGAGTAGTCCACGACCGCAGGGAATGGCAGGCGCGCGTTGATGGAGCTGATGTTGATGATGGAACCCCCGTCCGCGTCCAGCAGGTGAGGAAGCGCCGCGCGGCTGGTCCGGACCGCGCTGAACAGAGTCATGTTGAAGATCCGCTGCCACTCGGCGTCATCGATGTCCAGGAAGCTCGGACGGGGCGTCGCGGCACCCAAATTGTTGACCAGGACGTCGACCCTGCCGTACTGGTCCACCGCGGGCCCGACGAATGCGCCCGGTCCGTCTGCTGTGGACAGGTCGACCGTGACTGCAGTGACGCCATACTTCTCGTGGAGCCCCTCAAGCTCGGGAGTGATGCTCCTGCTGCCGGTGACCACGTGTACGCCTTCACGCGCGAATGCACCGGCGATGGCGAGGCCGATGCCCTTGCTTGCTCCGGTGACGACGGCGACCTTGTCCTTGAGGTGGAGGTCCATGGCGGTCCTTTTTTAGGGTGGTCACCCCCTAACATCGAGGGTACGGGGTGACCAGCGCCGCCAGCCCAGGCCGACTGGGCGTCGTATCCCGGCCCGCGCCGGGGCACGGCTTCGCCGGGTTGCTGTTCGTTGTCCAGCACTAGACGCGCACTAGACGAGTCTTTCCGAACACGTTCAGTGAGCGATTCTGTCGGGGGATCTTGAGGTTCCAAGGTCATTTGCCTTGGCGCCACCACAGGGGGCGGGTAGCCCGCGGGCATCGAGGTACTGCTGGAAGGCTGCGGGCTGTCGCGGGCGGTAGGTGGAGTCCTCGGGTTCTTGTTCGCTGAGACGTGGGCAGACCGTTAACCGCAAGCGCGTCGAACGCCTGATGCGCAAGCACGGGATCGAGGGCCGCCACCTGCGGCGATGCAAGCGCACCACCGTGCCCGACCGGCTCGCGCCGCTCGCCCCAGACCTGGTGAACCGCAACTTCCATGCCGGGCGGTTGGACGAGAAGTGGTGCGGCGACATCACATACGTGCAGGTCGGCGGGACGTGGCTGTATCTCGCCAGTGTCCTGGACGTCTGCTCGCGCCGGGTGCTCAGCTGGTCGATGGCCCCGCACATGCGCGTCGAACTGGTCATCAATGCCCTGAAAATGGCGGTGGCGACCCGCGGAGGCAGTATGGACGGGGTGATCTTCTACGCGGACCGTGGCTCGCAGCACACCTCGGCTGCGTTCGCGCAGGTCTGCGATGGTTTCAAGATCCATAGGAGCATGGGCCGAGTCGGCTCGAGCTACGACTCAACGCCCTCGCCAAGAGTTTCTGGCAGGGCCTCAAGAGAGAAACGATGCACCAGAGGCTTTTCTCGACGATGCGCCAGGCGAGACTGGAGATCTTCCGGCGGCTGATGTACTCTAACGCCCGCCGACGCCACAGCGTCCTCAGCTACCTCTCGCCTGTTGAGTTCGAACAGCAGCACCAGAGAGAACGTAGACTCACACTCGCAGCATGAACCCCTGTGTCCACACTCCGGGGGTCACCTCAGCCGGAACCACAGCGACCGATCCGCCCAGAGCACGAAACCGCCAGGTCCAAAGCGCACAGCGGGCAAGAACGAAGGACGACCCTCGAACGAGGACGGGCAACCATCCTCCCCTCGCCCGCATCGCGCAGCGACCCTCGCCCTCACTCAGCGAAAGTCCCTTCCCGCACCGGCAGTCCGTTACCCCTACCTCGCCAGGGCGTCGGCCTCCGCACGGGCCAGCAACGCATCCAGCGAGGCGGACTCCGCCTCCTGAATCGCGGCAATGGCGAAGTCGATCGCATCTACCGCGTAGAACTCCGCATCCTCCGCGTTCCGCTCGGCGCGGTTCGCGTCACGCTCGGCCTTCCGGTCCTGAACACGACTCTTGACCGACGCCACATGCTCCTGCCACTTGTTACTTGCTTCCTCCATCGACGCGGAAGCCGCGGCCTTCTTCTGGGCCGCCTCACGCTGGAGCTGCTCCGCCCGCTGCGCTGCTTCCTGCATCGCTTGGTCGACCGCAGCCGACAGTTGCTGCTGGTCTTGAGCGAGCGCATTCTGCACCTGCTGCTGTGCGTGCTTCGCCCTGTCCGTAAGTTCCGCGATCCGGTCCGACGACGTCGTCATGGGTCCTGCCTTTCCGATGTCTCATGAAAAGCGGCCTTCATCAATTCGAACACACCCGGCGGGGGGTCGCTTGCGTGCGCGCGCTCCCTGGTGTCGGCGTACACGTGAACGTTCAGCCCGGCACCTGGATCGCGCGTGTCTCGCCCACCCCGCTGCTCATGGTGGTCGTAACCGGCAACACCGCCACCGTCACCGACCTTGCCCTCGCCGCGTACGAGAAGGCGCTCCAGCCAAGCGGATCGAACTGATCTTCGGTGGCCATTTCGACCCCTGCATCGCGCAGTTCGACACCTCGTCCCGCACGGCTGTGGCCTGATTCCGTGATCACCTAACGAAGGCGCCTGATGCCGCTATGCCGCACCTGACCTACACCCTGCCCCAGCATGATGAGGCCGCCGTCGCCGAGGTCGGGACGCATGGCGAGCACGACGGTCAAGGAGGAGCGACGCCAGGCTGCTGAGCACCCACATCGTGCGCTCTCCGGCACTCTTGTCGGCGACAGGGCCAAAAGCGGCGCTGCGTCCACCGTGCCGGAGCGAGCCGCCCGGGCGTTTGCGTCACACGATTCAAAGGGTGGCGTAGGTTTGCGGACCGGTCTCGGACGCGGTCGAATGACGGAAGAGCGGGACCCGTCCCGGCACGTACGCTGACGGTGTCCTCCGGTGGGGGCGGTCAGGGAGTGGTCATGGGATCTGCGACACACGGGCCAGACCTCCGGCTGCGGCACGAGCAGGCTGTCTTCGCCCGGATGCGCGGGTCTCAGGACCGGATCGCGGACGCGATCACCGCCTTCGCCGGAACCATGCAGTTCGTCTACCTGCACGCGGCCTGGTTTGCGGTCTGGATCCTTTGCAACCTGGGGTTGATCGGTCACTGGGCGGTCTGGGACCCGTATCCCTTCGGACTGCTCACCATGATCGTCAGCCTGGAGGCGATCTTCCTGTCCACCTTCGTGATGGTGAGCCAGAACCGTCAGGCAGCCCGTGAGAACGTCCGCGCCGACCTCGACTTCGAGACCAATCTCCGCTCGGAGGTGTGGTCGACGCACATAGGCCGTGCCCTGGGTGTCGACTCCGATGAGGTCGAACGACAAGTGCAGCAACTGATCGCGGAGAACCGCGCCCGGATGAACGGCGCCGCGCAGTCCTCCGAATGAGTGCCCACATCAGTCGGTCGGCTGAAGCTGCGGTGCCCGCCCGACGGCGACGATGTCCTGCACCGGACCGCTCTGTCTCCGGGAGGAAGCGCCATGATCCACCGACACCGTCCGCTCATCGCCTACTGGGACTGGCAGCAGCACGCGTTCTGTCACGGCATGGATAGCTTCGTGTTCTTCTCCCCGTCCCCCGTCCGCGGAACATGGCGCCACGAGACGGGTCCGGGAGGAGCAGGCCCGAGTCGTATGGCTTCGGGGTAGGCATGTACGAGGACGAGCGCAGACGCCGGTCTTCACTACCGGCGAGGGCTCGTGTGCTTCTGGAGAATCATGGCGAGCCCGGGCCTCGGCCCATCGACGAGGAGCCGACATGACCAAGGCCGGATCCGCTTGGGCAGCCGGCCGTGAGTGAACGCCCCGGCATCATCCCGCCCTCCGTTGCCGTCGGGGGATCGAAGGCCGCGGCAGCGCCGGTGATCGACGCGCCGCCGCCGCGCGACGTGCGCCGGGCGGCCGATCTGTCGCGGTTGCTGGTGTCCGGCGCTGCACTGGTGGTGACGGTGCTGTCGGCCGTCGTGATGCGCGCGTCGGCCCGGAGGGTTCAGCAAGGGCTGCTGGACGCGGCGACCGCGCTCCCGCCGGGCCTGCGCGACGGTCTCGTCGGGACGGTGCAGGTAATCGCTGTGCTCGCGCCGGTGGTGGCCCTCGGCGTACTGGTAGCTCGGCGGCGGGGCGACGCGCTCCTGCGGGTCGTGCCCGCGGCGGCGCTGGGCGCGCTGGTCGCATGGTCGGTCACCCACCTGGCCCTGACGCGCAGCAGACCGGGCCTGTGGCCGCAGGTGCTGATGGGGCGGGGCGTGCTGGTGCACGTCGGCTGGCCGTCGGCGGTGTACCTAGCCGCCTGCGCGGCGGCGGTTGTCGCGGCAGGCCCCTGGCTGGACACGCGATGGCGACGGACCTTTTGGACACTGACCGTCGTATGCGCCGGGCTGAGCGCGGCGGCCGCCGCCATCGTGCCGCTGGAGGCGGCCGCCGCACTCGCCGTGGGAGGCGTGGCCGGATCGGCTGTGCTGCTGCTGGCCGGAGGCCCGGCGGATCGGCCAACCCCGCAGGCGGTCGCCGACGCGCTCGTCGCGTGCGGGATCCCGCTCGCCGCTCTGCGTGAGACGCCCTCACTCGAGCGGCGTCCCGGCGAGGGGATCCGCTACAGCCTCGAGACCACCGCCGGTGTGTGGCTCGCGGTACGGGCACTCGGCCCCGAGGACCGCAACCGCGATCTTTTCCACCGGCTCGCCCGGCTGACGATGCTGCGCCACCCCGCCGATACGGCCGCCCAGTCCCCGCTCGCCGCGGTCGAGCACGAGCTCCTCATGCTCGTGTTCGCGAACCGTACCGGCGCCCGGGTGGTCGAGCCCGTGATCGCGTACCCGGTGGCCGGGGGCAGCGCACTTCTGGTGACGGTCGAACGCGCTGCCCGTCCGCTGTCCGCGTTCCGGGGCGAGGAAATGACCGACCAAGTGCTCACCGGGTTGTGGACATCCGTGGCTCGCCTCCAGGAGCACCGACTGGCTCACCGGGCGTTGCGCCCGGAGCACATCCTCGTTGAGCCGGACGGTGCATCCCGGCTCACCGCGTTCGCGCGCGCCCGGCTGGGCGCCGCGCCCGACGCGCTCGGCAGCGACATCGCCGAGTTGCTGGCCGCCACCGCGACACACGTCGGGGCGCACCGCGCCACCCAGTGCGCGCTGGCCGGCCTCGGCCCGGGGCTGCTGGCGACCGCCCTGCCCTACCTGCAGCCGCTCGCGCTGCTCGGCCCCGCGCGGCGCGAGGTCGCACGGTACGACCAGGCCCGTGCGCGGACGGCGGGGGCGGGTGCCAAGCGGCGCACGCTGCGCCCCGGCGACCGGCCGAGCCTGCTACGCGACCTCTCCGCCGAGGTCGTGGCGGCGACCGGTGCCGAGCCGGTTCCCCTCGCGTCCCTCGCGCGCTTCACCTGGAAGAGCGTCCTCGGCCTGGTCGGCGCGTTCCTTGCCCTCCACCTGGTGCTGCCGCAGTTCGCGAACGCCCCGGCGGTGGTCACCGCGTTGCGCGACGCCAACTGGTGGTGGGTGCTCGCCGTACTGCCCGTCACCTTCATCTCCCAGGCGTTCTCGACCTGCCTGCAAATGGGCACCATTCCGGCCAGGCTGCCGTTCGGCCCCACATACGAGGTGCAGTTCGCCAGTTCGTTCCTGAACCGGATCACCCCGAGCAACGTCGGCGGCATGGCGCTCAATCTGCGCTACCTGCAGAAGACGGGGATCGAGACCGGGGCCGCGACGGCCTCCGTCGGGCTTCAGAGCGTGGCCGGCGCCGTCTCCAACGCCGTGCTCGCCGCCGTGTTCTTCGCCTGGGCCGGCCGGCACCATGCCGGAGTGCACCTGCACTTGCCCCCAGGCCGGTATGCGCTGCCGGCCATCGCCCTGGTCCTCGCGGCCGGAGGTCTGCTCGGTGTCACCCCACCCGGTCGGCGCTTCCTGCGCGAGAAGGTATGGCCGTTCCTGCGCGCGGCCGCGTCGACCGTGACCGGGATCGCGTCCAACCCTGCCAAGCTGGCCCTCCTCGTCACCGGCGCGCTCGGTTTGCCCCTCATCCAGGTCGTAGGGCTCGCGCTGAGCGTGCGCGCGTTCGGCGGCGATCTTCCCTTCGCACAGGTCGGTGCCGCCTACATGGCGGCACGCCTCGTCGCCAACGCGGCTCCCGTCCCCGGCGGACTGGGCGCCCTCGAAGCCGGCCTCATCGCCGGTCTGACCGCGCTCGGCGTGGCGGCCGGCGTAGCTACCTCGGCCGTGCTCGTCTACCGGCTGCTCACGTTCTGGCTGAGCGCCCCGCTGGGCGCCCTAGCCCTGGGCGTCGTGCAGCGCAAGGGCCACGTCTGACGCCGCTGCCGTTGCCGCCTTCGGACCCGAGCCGGGGCGGGCATTCGGTGGGCCGCCGGCTGCGCTGCTCTCTCGTTGCGAGGCCCTCCCGCCAAGCTGATCCTTGAGAAGAGGCATGCCGACCATTCGAGCGGACCGAGCGCAGAGGGGCTGCGGAGCCTGCGGTCATCGTGGCCCTGGCAGGACGGGGTTCCAGATGAGGCTTGTCGTCGATCTCAACCGGTGCCAGGGATTCGCGCAGTGCGCCTTTCTCGCTCCGGACGTGTTCGCCCTGCACGGCAGGCGCTGCTGTTCTCTCCTCGCTTCGACGAGGCGCAGCGTGACCGGGTGGAACAGGCTGCGGCCGCGTGCCCGGTCCAGGCCATCCTTGTCGACTTCTCCGATGAGCCGACGAAGGGGGCGGAGCCCCATGTCGGCTGAAACGGACGTCGAGGTCCTGCGGCGGGAGGGCCGCATCGTTGTCGTAGGTGCTTCGCTGGCGGGGCTGCGCGCGGCGGAGACCTTGCGCGCCAAGGGCTTCACCGGATCGCTGACCATGATCGGCGACGAGCCATACGAACCCTATGACCGGCCGCCGCTGTCCAAGCAGGTGTTGCTCGGGTGGGCGCGGGCCGAGGACACCGCGCTGCCGCGGCGGCGCGACATCGATGCCGAATGGCATCTGGGTGTCGCCGCCGAGGACCTGGACCGGAACGCCAAGCGGGTACGCCTGGCGAACGGCGACACCGTTGCCTACGACCGCCTGCTGATCACCACCGGGACCAGAGCGCGGCCCTGGTTCCACCCGGAACAGGCAGCGCTGGACGGGGTGTTCATGCTGCGTACCCGTGACGACTCCGCGCGCCTGTACCGGAAGCTGGCTGGCGGCACGTCCCGGGTGCTGGTGATCGGCGCCGGTTTCACGGGCTGCGAGGTCGCCTCCGCCTGCCGGGAGCTGGGCCTTGAGGTCACGGTCGCCGAACGTGGCCCGGCACCGCTGGTGGGCGCACTTGGCGGAGTGATCGGCGCGGTCGCGGACCGGCTGCAGCGCAGGCACGGAGTCGACCTGCGCTGCGGCATCAGCGTCACTGCCCTGGAGGGCGACTACGCCGGACGGCTTAGAGGGCTTCTCGAAACCGAGTGTGGGGGCTGGGTTTGTGCTGGTCAGGCATGGTGCGGGGGTGGGTGAGGTAGGTCCGGTGCGTCCGTGATGGTGGCGTGCTGGAGGTGCGTGATGGCGTCGGTGCTGGGGCGGCTGGAGGAGCGGGAGCGGGCGGCCCGCAAGCGGGTGGAGGAGTTGCAGGCCGAGCTGGAGGCGGCGCAGTCGGAGTGGGACGAGTGGCTGATCGCCCGCAGGCGGGTCGGCGAGGTGTGGAACGGGGGCGAAACCGCGGGCCAGGACGGTGAGCCGGCCAGGACGTCGGAGGAGAGCGAGGCCGCGGCGCCGTCGGCGGCCAGGCCCGGGTCGGTGGTTCCCCTCTGGCGGGAGGGGCTGTCGGCCGAGGTGCTGGCGGCGGAGTATCGGCAGGTCATGGGTCTGCTGGCCGAACGCCGCGCCACCGGCGGTCAGCCGCTGAACTGCCGTGAGATCACGGCCTTGTTGGGGCTGGAGGTGGTTCCGGCGAAGATCGAGGGGGTGCGGTGCAAGCTCAAGCGGCTCGTGGTGCGGGGATGGGCGCACGAGCCGGTGCCGGGCCGGTTCGCCTGCGGCGGCCGAGACGGCGGGTCATGACCATGGTCATCGACCACAGGATCATCGCCTCCGACGAGGCGGGCAGCCGCTCGTAGTCGCGGGCGAGGCGGCGGGAGCGGGTGAGCCAGGCGAAGGTCCGCTCGACGATCCACCGTTTGGGCAGCACGGTGAAGCCTTTCTGGCCGTCGCTGCGGCGGATGACGGTCAGCATCAGGTTCAGGGCCCTGGCGCACCAGCCCACCAGCATGCCGGTGTATCCGCTGTCCGCCCACACGCGCCGGAGCCGGTGATGCCGTGAGGTGGCCCGGGTGAGGAGGTCCTGAGCGGCGTCCCGGTCTCTCGTCGAGGCGGGGGTGACCATGACCGCCAGGACCAGGCCGAGGGTGTCCACCACGATGTGCCGCTTGCGGCCCTTGATCTTCTTCCCGCCGTCATAGCCGCTGGTCGCGGCTGCGACCGTGGACGTGCCCCTGGCGGACTGCGAGTCGATCGCCCCGGCCGTCGGCTCCGCGTCCCGGCCCTCCGCGTGACGGGTCGCGGCGCGGAGCCGGTCGTGGAACTCATCGATCAGCCCCTGCTTGCGCCAGCGGGTGAAGAACCGGTGCACCGCCTTCCACGGCGGGTAGTCGGCAGGCAGCGCGGGCCACTTCACGCCGTTGTCCACCACGTACCGGATCGCGTCGAGTATGTCGCGGTGGCAGTACTCCTCCGGCCGGCCGCCCCGGCCCTCGGCCCACGCCGGCACCGGGATCATTGCGCGGACCGTGGTCCACTCCGTGTCCGTCATGTCGGTGGGATAGCGGTGCCCGCCGGACGGATTGTCCGCGGCGTTCCCATGCGTGTGGGCAAAACAGTCGCACACCCGCGTGTCCGGGATGGACTCTTTCCCAGCGGGCCGATACAACTGCGGCAACAGGGCCTCCCGGTGAGCAGTGGCGTAGACACCCTCTGCACTACCGAGAGGCCCTGCCTTCATGCCCCCGCACGGCCACGATCACCCGAACGGCACACCCGTACGGAACCCCCAGCCCCACGCCCGGTTTCGAGAAGCCCTCTCAGCTTGTTCTTTATGGTCCGGGCTCGAACACCGGGTAGGACACCGTCACTCACCTGGGCATTTGCCGGACAG
>NZ_JAESIF010000116.1:0-11153 GCF_016757295.1 Streptomyces sp. M2CJ-2
CACCTCCTTCGATTCACCGCGCCTCACGGCGCACCAGCGCCTCGTGGCGCACTGACACGGTTCTCACCGGCACCCCGAGTCGGCCGCGGAGGGATGCCGGCGCGCCAGAGGGTGGCCGGCACGTCGCATTCCCATGCCTCGAGGCCCCGTGGGTGTGCTGTGGTCGCTGATCTCCTTGGAGAGCAGCCGGTAGGAGCGGTGGATGCGGCCGGTGGGCGCCATGGGTGAGACATCCAGATCTGGCCGTTGGTCAACCCATTGATTGAGGATCACGTCAACTGCGTCGTTCATTCGACATCTGAATCTTCGACATCGAACTGTTTGACATCAGGCTAACGTCCTCCTAGTATCGGCGAACAGTTCGACATCGGAACATTCGATTTTGTAAGTCTCGACGTGAGGCTGGGGGCGGGCGGCGACCGCTTGTGCTTTCCCGGTGCAGCTCAGCGGCACGGCTCCAAGCGGTAGTTGCCTGCCGCTTTCGCCTGCCAGGAGGGAGACCTGCCATGACAACGGTCGGCAATGTGGCTCTGCTACCGCAGACCAACCGGCTACGCGCGATGCACACGGTCATCCGTGACAAGGACGCTTTCCGGAGAGACTTCGCGGTCTCCTCCCGGCGGACCATCCGCCTGCCTCTCGAAGCGGGACTGGAGCTGCTGCCCTTCGAATTCCCGGCTTCGCCGCAGGGGCTGGAGTGCGTCAGCCGCGCGGCCCCGGCCGTGCGGATCGTGACGCCCGCCGTGGAGGACGGCCTCAGCGAACACGCCTTCACGGTCCCCGGGACCGGAGACTTCGGCGACAGGTTCTCCGGCACGCTCCCGCGGGCCGGCGCCTCATGAAGAACCGGGCGGGGCTCGACTCGGCACTGACGGCCCTGGCGCCCATGGTGTGGGGCAGCACCTATCTGGTGACTACTCAACTCCTGCCGCCCGACCGGCCCTTGCTCGCGGCCGCGGTCCGGGCTCTGCCAGGCGGACTGATCCTCACTGCGGCGGGCCGGACATTGCCCCGAGGCCGATGGTGGTGGCGCGCTCTTGTCCTGGGAGCCCTGAACATCGGGGTCTTCTTCTACCTGCTCTTCGTCGCCGCGTACCACCTGCCCGGTGGCGTGGCCTCACTCGTGGGCTCCATCCAGCCGGTCTTCGTCCTGCTGCTGTCGGCGCTGCTGCTGCGGAACGCGATACGCAGTCGGCAGGTCGCCGCCTGCCTCCTCGGAACGCTCGGCGTCGGGCTGCTGGTGCTGGGCCCCAAGGCCGGCCTCGACACGGTGGGAGTGCTCGCCGGCATGGGCGGAGCCGCCTGCATGGCAGCCGGGATCGTCCTGACCAAGCGCTGGGGTCGGCCGCCGGGCGTGGGCCTGCTCACCTTCACCGGCTGGCAACTCGCCGTCGGCGGCCTGCTGCTCGCCCCGGTGGCCTTCTTCGCGGAAGGTCTTCCTGCACGCCTGACCTGGACCAACATCACCGGCTTCGCCTACCTCAGCCTCATCGGAGCGCTCCTCGCCTACGCCATCTGGTTCCGCGGCATCGAGCGGCTGCCCGCGCTGACGGTGTCGATGCTCGGCTTCACCAGCCCGCTGGCGGCGACTCTCCTCGGCTACGTCTTCCTTCACCAGCGGCTGACGCTCGTGCAGGCAGCAGGGGCGGTGGCGGTGGTGGCGGCGGTCCTGCTGGCCCAGCAACTGCCCGCGCGAAAAGGCCGACAGCACGACGGCATCGACCATGTGGAGGAGCAGAAATCTCATGACCCGGTCCCCTGAAACCACCGAGGCGGCGCAGCTCCCGGCTGCGCCCGGCACAGGAGCGGTCATGACGCGCCCGGTCCTGTTCGACCTCGACGGCACCCTCATTGACACGCCGAACGTCATCGTCGACACCTTCACCAACACATTCGCCTCGCTCGGCATCCACGGCATCACGGCCGCCGCGATCCGCAGCACCATCGGCCGCCCCCTGGCTGAGGCCTTCGCAGACCTCATCGGCCTCTCCTCCACAGCCTCAACCGTGGAAGCGGCCGTCGAGCGCTACCAAGTGCTCTACCGCGAACGGATAGTGCCCCAAGCCCGGACGCTGCTCTACCCCGGCGTGGCCGAAGGCCTCGCTCGCCTGCGCGCCAACGGCATGATCCTTGCCGTCGCCACCAGCAAGTCCACCGCAAGCGCCGAGGCGCTGCTGACTGCAGCCGGCATTCGCGACCACTTCGCCATGGTCGTCGGCGCGGACGCCGTCACCCAGCCGAAGCCGGCCCCCGAAGCAGGCCTCCTCATCGCCGCAGAACTCGGCTACCACCCCAGCCGGGCAATCATGGTCGGAGACACGACGCACGACTTGTTCATGGCTCACAACGCCAACATGCTCTCCATCGCCGTCACTTACGGCATCCACACCCCGGCCCAACTCGAAGCCGCCAAGCCCACCTGGACGGCACGGACATTCCCGGCGGTCGTCGATCACATCCTCAGCACCGTGTAGACCGCCGATCGCGAACACCTGACCCGTGCTCCCGCGCGGGGGAGTGTCTGATCAACGGCTCTGTCTCACATACGGTGGTGACAGACCCCTTCGAACGGGCGGTCCAACGGTATGCCATGGGGCGTGTGCTCAACCAGCACATCCAACTGGGCTGCGCAAAGCCATGACTGCTCACGTGGATGAAGAAGGAGTCGAGTCGCGATGCCGGGCGGCAGCGCCGGGCCGCGCGCTCGAGGGATCCCTCCGCTGAAGGGTGGGTCA
This sequence comes from Streptomyces sp. M2CJ-2, assembly GCF_016757295.1. Lineage (NCBI taxonomy): Bacteria > Bacillati > Actinomycetota > Actinomycetes > Kitasatosporales > Streptomycetaceae > Streptomyces > Streptomyces sp. M2CJ-2. The sequence goes on from NZ_JAESIF010000116.1 coordinate 2,736, forward strand.
CGCTCAGGGACGCCCGCACCGTCTTGCCGGGGCCGCGGCGGCGGGCGGTGACGCCCCAGTCGTCGGCCAGGGCGGCGACGAGGAGGAGGCCGCGACCGGACTCGGAATCGGCGTCGGGGTCGGCGGGCGCGGTGACGACGGGCCGGCGTTCCGCGCGGGTGTCGGAGACCTCCACGCGCAGCCGACCGCCGTCCGCCTCGCCGGCCGGCCGGACGTGGAAGTCCCTGCCGGGGACCCGCCCGTGCTGCATAGCGTTGGCGCACAGCTCGGTGGCGATCAGGGTCGGTGTCTCGTTGACGTGGCTGGTGTAGGGGCGGCCCCAGGAGTCCAGGCAGTGCGCGACGAAGAGGCGGGCGAGGCGGGCGCCTCGCGGGGTGGAGGTGAAGGCCATGGCGGACTCTCGGTGGCTGAACTCTCCAGTTCCAAGATCCCCGGCAGAGTCAAGCTGACGCCGGCGGGGAGCGGGCGCCGCTGTTCATCCGTCCCGGGTCGACAACCAACGCGCCGCACAAGGAAGGTCTTCTGGGAACTCGCGTCCAGGAACAGCACGTTGAACGGATGCCCATGAGCCCGCAGCCACCTCACACGTGCGGCGGGTCAGCCACGCCGACAAGAAGGGATTCGACATATGGACGACATCTTTGAGGAGTTCATCGAGGAGATCGCGGAGGAGACGGCCGAAGAGATCGGCGGTGAGGTCGCCGAAGAGGTCGTCGAAGGACTCTTCGACTGACAGGCGTCCATGGGATGCGGCGACGGTCCGACCGGCGCCGCATCCCATGGACGAAGAACCGCCGGTGGCACAGGATGCGGGCGCTCCCGAACTGCGGAAGTTGCGCATCAGCGCGCTCGCGCTGCCTCGTGGGCTGATGACTGTTTTCTGCCCGGTTGTCCAGACCTTGGTGGGAGCGGCGCTCACCGTCGTGCTCACCGTACGGAAGAGGCGGGATGACCGTGACCGGTTGGTCGTGAACAACCCCTGCGGTCGTGGTTGGTGCAACCGTTGCCGTAGATTTCGGGTCCCGTCACGGCAGCAGACGTCTGCGGAAGGAGTCGCGAGGGTGCGAGCAGCCTTGCTGACAGTCGTGGGTGTGAGCCGTACCTTCGGGGAGCGCGAGGCGCTGAGATCCGTCGATCTGGAGGTGGCAGCGGGCGAGTGCGTGGCGCTGCTGGGCCCGAACGGCTCGGGAAAGTCGACCCTGCTGCGCATCGCCTGCGGCCGGGACCGGCCCACCGCCGGCACGGTCGAGTTCGACGGCGAGCCGATGGCCGAGGACGATGTGCGGGTACGCGTCCGAGTGGCGGTCGTCGGTGACGCCCTCAGTTGCTACCCCGACCTGACGGCACGGCAGCATCTCGAACTGGTCGCCGTGGCCCACGATGTGCCCGCGGTCCGGATCGACGCGCTCCTTCGCGAGCAGCGGCTGACCGGCCACGCAGACTCATTGCCCGGCGCGCTGTCCTCCGGGCAGCTCCAGGCGCTGCTGCTCGCGTCGGCGCTGCTGCGCCCCCGTGACCTGCTGGTCCTCGACGAGCCGGAGCAACGGCTCGATCCCCGGGCGCGCGGCCGTCTCGCCGACGTGCTGCGGGCGGAGAGCGACAAGGGCGTGGCGGTGCTGTTCGCCACGCACCAGCCCGAGTTGGCGCGGGCAGCACATCGCGTGATCGCCCTGGACGACGGGGCCGTGGTCGCGGACGGCAGCCCGGACGAGGTTCTGACGGTGGCGGACGCGTGAGCCGTACGGCGTTGGGGACGGAGGCCGACGGCAGCGGAGGCGCGGACGCGCGGCGCAAGGGCGGCACCGCGGACCGGACCGCAGAGACGACGCAATGGCTGCGGGCCCGCCGCGGCGCCGGCCGCGCCCGCCGGTTCGCGTATGCCGTGTATGTCGTCCTGGTCCTGCTGCTCGGCTGGTACGGCCTGTTCGTCATCGGGCTCTTCCACGAGATCGGCCACCGCCGGCCACTGGCGGACAGCGCCGAGACCATCACCCGTATGCTGCCGTCCGGTCTGGTCTTCGTGGCGCTGGCGGGGTTCTTCCTCACGGTGCGCGACGCGCTGTGGCGGGGGCCGGTGATCCTGCCCCGGCCCGACGTCGACTGGCTGCTCGCGCTGCCCGTCCGACGCCGTCCGGTGCTGCTGCCCTGGTTCGCCCTGTCCGCGGGAATCTGGGCGTTCGCCGCGCTGCTGCTGGGTTTCGTCGGCGCACTGCTCATCGCTGCGGCCGGCCTCGGCCGGATCGGCCTTCTGGCCCCGGCCTGCCTGGGCCCCGCGGTCTGCCTGGCCTTGCTGGCCGTGGTCGGGGCGACCGTGGTGGAACGGTCCCGAAAGGCTGCCGACCGGCTCCGTCGGGCCACTCCGGTCCTGTTGCTCGCCGTTCTGCTCAGCGCCGTGCAGGCGGTGGCCGCGGCGTGGGGACACCGCTCGACGGTGCTGGAGACAGTCGAACTGTGGTCCGGCCCGTGGGGCTGGGCGGCACAGCCCGTCCTTGCCGCCGCGGGCCGGTCGGCTCCCCTGTGGCCGGCGGCGCTCGCCCTGCTGGTGGCGGCCACGGCGGCCGCCCTGGTACACGCCGCGAAGGTCGTCGAGGAGATGCCCGCCGCGGTGCTGCGGTCGCGGGGCCGGGCGTCGGGCGGGGTGCTGGCCGGCATCCTCGCTGTGGACATGCGCTCGGTCCGGCTCGCCATGACCGGCGACCTGGAGATCCGCGGCCGTGGCCGTGTCGGACGATGGGCCGCCCGGCTGTCCCCGCCGCGCTCGCCCGGTCTGCTGGTCGCCTGGCGCGATGCGCTGGGCCTGATCATGGCGCCCAGGCGGCCCGGCCTCATGGCCCTGCTGCTCGTGCCGGCCGGTGCGGCCGCCGACGCGGCGGACGGGACCCGGGGCGGGACGGTGTACCTCACGGCGGCACTGGCCGCCCTGCTCGGCTACTTCGCCGCGGCACAGTTGCTGGAGCCCGCCAGGCTGGACGCCGACGACGTACGGCGCACGGCATGGTCGCCCCGGCCCTACGAGCGCCTCGCGCTCGAACACGCGCTCGTGCCGATGCTCGTGCTGGTCGTCACCGGATGCCTGCTCGCCGTACCGGTCGCACTGTCGGCCCACCCTGCGGCACCTCTGGTCGTGCTGGCGGCCGCACCGGTGCTGGTCGCCGCGGGGCTGCTGAGCGCGTACAGATCGCCCGTGCCCGTGTGGGTGCTGTACGGCGGTCCCGTGCTCGGCGATACCGGTCCGATCCTGGCAATGCTGTGGTACGCCATCGGCCCGATGACCGGTGTCGTGGGACTGACCGTGTTGCTCGCCGTACCGTTCCCGGTCGGCATCCCGCAGGCGGCAGAACCACTGGGCCGCCTGGCCGCGTGCTGGGTCCTGGCGCTGCTGATGTTCCGCTGGGTGCTGGGGCGCGCACGCAAGCGGGTACGGCCGTAGCCAGGAGCAGGGCGATCGGCGGCCCTGCGGCCCGCTGCTGAAGCTATGGGTGTCCCTCCCCTCGGGGGAGGGAGCGGGGAGGGCGAGGTGTGCATGGACTCAGCGTGGTGGCCGCGCCGGGCCCGTCACCAGCAGCGACGCCTGTACGGGAGTGTGCTGTACGTGAGGTGGGGCGCGCCCGGTGCGGGGCAGGGGGACGGAGTGGTGTCAACTCTGCGGACAGGTAGGGATGTTGTCCCTATGGTGGGTGGTGAGAGTCGGTGCTCGGTGGGAAGGGGTTCTGTACGGACTCCGGGTCGGTCCGCCGAGCCGGAACCACGGATCACGTCGTGAGGGGACGGCATGACGGCGACCGCACCATCGGGCGGGACACCGGAACCCCGGCCGGACACCGCCGGGAACACCGGGGAAAGCACCACTCCGGGGCCGGCGGGGCAGAACGGAACCCCGGACGGTACCTCACCCCCCGCCCCCGTGCCGCCCCCGCCGACGCAACCCCCTGACGTGCCGCCCCCGGCTTCCCCCGGCGCGGGCAGCGGGGCCGACGACGATCTGCGGACGGTCCTTCCCGAAGTGCTCGGCGTGCCTGCCGGAGCCTCCCGGCGCAAGAGGAGGCTGTGGTTGACGGTGGCGGCGGTGAGCGCTGTGCTGGGAGGTCTGGGCGGGGCGCTGCTGGCGTACGCCATGATCGGGCCGAGCGTCACCAAGGAGAACGACTCCAACAAGGCGTACGACGCCTCCCAGCCGCCGTTCACGGTCTCCGTGCAGCCCGAGCGGAGTGAGCCCCAGGAGTGGGCGATGGTGCTCGACCGGACGCTGACCGACGAAGAGGTCCCGAAGATGAAGGCCAGTTCGGACGTCTTCTCCTACCTCAAGTCCCTGGGCGGCCGTCCGCTCGCCTACGCGCCGTTCCTGGAGCACGCTCCGCAGCGGTACCAGGAGCAGCAGACCTCCAGTGGGGGGATGGAGTTCTCGGACACGTTCAAGATGACCGTGATGAGTACACGGCAGTACGCGGTGACCATCAACGACTGGAGGGTCACCGACCTCACGTGCCGGAAGAGCACCGCGCAGGCCGTCATCGGCCGTCCCTCGCAGGGCGGAGCCGCCTACGAGGGAATCCGGCTCCACCTTCCGCCCCGCTCCGACGAACCGGTGCTGACCGACGACACCGAGGGACAGGGCGAGCCCTATTTCGGCAACCGCTTCGTGGAGGTCGGCAACGGCCAGTCGTCGGGCGGGCTCCGGGCGGAGGTCATCGCGCCGCGGGGACAGTCGTGCGAGTGGGGCGTCCAGGTCCACTACAACGACACCTACCGGCCTGAAGGGCGGTGGGTCCAACTGAAGGACGACAAGGGGAAGCCGCTGCGCATCCGCACGGAGTCCGTCCCGGAGAACCCCCGGCAGAGCTGGGTCTTCGGGTCCGTTCCCTGGACGCCGTGCCATGACGAGCCCGAGGGGAACATGTGCTCCCAGCTCTGAGAGTCAAGGTCGCGGTCCTCGTCGCCGTCCTGGCCGTCCTGTGCGTCCCGGGTTGCAGCTCCTCGCAGTCCGCAGAGGAGGAAACACCGCAGCCGCGCCCCTCGGCGCCCTACTGGGGCAACCGCGGATACACCCTTCCGGACAACGCGTTCACCCGCGAGGGCACGGTCGTCACCGCGACGTGCAGCATGGGTGCGCGTTACGCCGGGGTCAACGTGCAGGCCTGGGATCCCGAGCGGTGGGAGCTGCGCGAGACCCGGAACTTCTTCATCCCCGTCGACGCCGCGTTCAGCAACTACCCGGACGTCAAGGATGTCCACAGCCCTCTCGTGGACCTCTGCGGAGTGAGTTCGGACAGTCCGTCGCCCTACGCCGTGGACGATCTGGAGTACGTGACTCCCCGGGTCCGTGCCCTGTTCGACCTCGCGTACACGCGCATGGCCGTGGTGCTCCGGGACCCGGACGGTAGGACGACGCACGCCGGCTACGTGGAGAGCGGCGGCAATGCCGACGACTTCGTGAGCCTGAGCGACGCGCAGGGCGACGACGAGCAGAACGCCGTGATGGCACCCGATGGGCGGAGTGTCTGGTTCACGTACATCACCGGCGACGGTGAGCGCAGGATCGGTTCGCGATCCACGGAGGGGGATCACCGGCTGTCGGACGAGGGCCCGGCGATCGGGCACGACCTCCCCCTGACCGTCACCGGGAAGCCCCCGCGTGCCGTCCAGGCCAACATGGTGCACCTCGCTCCCGACGGCCGTCGCCTCACCGCGACCGCGCCGAAGATCTACGGGCACGTCTTCCCCACCCGGGATTCCTCGGGACCGCTCACCGCGGCATCGGGCCGCTCCGCCACCCTGCTCAGTGGGTGCGTCGGTATCGTCGGCTGGGTCGGCGACGAACGGGTGCTGTGCCGCACCCGGTCCGCCAACTTCCGGACCGTGGATGCTCGTAGCGGTCGTCCCGAGGGGAACGCCGTCGCCGTGGTCCGCGAGGACGACGGGAGGGTCGCCGAGGGGATGGTGGTGTCGGCGGACGGTGAGAAGTTCATCGCCTCCGTTCACTCGCCCAACGACCGCTCGGGGCAGCCGGTGGGCCTGGGCGACTTCCGGGTGGTGTCGACTTCGGGAGAAGGGGCCGCGGTTCCTGTCTCCGCTGATTCCTTGACCAACGACACGGTGTTCCTGGAGTGGCGGTGAAGCGCACGGGTGCGTGTGTACAGGTGGGTGCTGTACGTGGGAGGGCGGGCGCTTGTCCCCGGTACGGGGGGAAGCGGGCAGAAGCGGTGCGCAGGCCACGGTGCGTGTCCCTAGAGTGAGCCAGGAGTGACGGTCGGGTGCCTGCGGCGGGGCGCGGAGCGGGCGCCTCTGTGCGGGTGGGTGAGGTGAGGTCACCGGTGACGGCTCAGGGCAGTGAGGGCGAGACGGGCATCCTCCGGTGTTTCGGGCAGCAGTTGCGGCTGCTGCGGACGAGCAGGGGGCTGACGCGGGCGGAGTTGGGTGCGAAGCTCAGTTACGGCGAGGACATGGTCGCCTCGGTGGAGTTGGGGCGGCGCATCCCGAAACCGGAGTTCATCGAGCGGGCGGACGCGGCCCTGGAGGCCGGCGGTCTGCTGACGGTGATGAAGGAGGAGGTAGCGCGGGCTCGGTACCCGGCGTTCTTCCGGGATGCTGCGAAGCTGGAGGCGGAGGCGGTTGAGCTGCATGTGTACGCCAACCAGGCGGTGCCAGGGCTGTTGCAGACGGAGGAGTACGCGCGGGCGGTGTTCGATGCGCGACGCCCCCTTTTGGACGAGACGGTCATCTCCGAGCGTCTGGCGGCCCGCCTTGCGCGGCAGGAGATCTTCGATCGGAAGCCCCTGCCGACGATCAGCTTCGTGATCGAGGAGTCGGTACTGCGGCGACCGATCGGCGGATGGGACGTCTGGCGTGGGCAGTTGGAGAACATCTGTCTCCGAGGTCAGAGCCGGAACGTCGAGTTGCAGATCATGCCGACCGAGGTCAGTGAACATGCTGCGCTGGCGGGACCGTTCACCTTGATCGAGACGGTCAAAGGCCTGAGGATCGCCTATGTGGAAGTGCAGAAGGAAAGCCGCCTGCTCCAGGAGCGGAGTTCGGTGCGTGAGCACGAGGAGCAGTACGGCATCCTTCGGGCACAGGCGCTAACACCGCGTGAGTCGTTGCAACTGATCGAGAAGCTACTGGGAGAGATGAACGCCGTGGACGAAGCTAAGGCGAACGGTGAACTGGTCTGGCACAAGAGCACCTACAGCAGTGGCGAGGGTGGCGAGTGCGTGGAGGTCGCTGTCGCTGGCGGTGCCGTTCACGTGCGGGACTCGAAGCGAACGGTGGAGGTTGGGCCTGTGCTGAGGGTCGGTCCGGCGGCGTGGTCGGCGTTGCTTGAGGTGATGTGAGCTTGTCGCCTCCCTGGGTCGTTGTCCGATGAGAGCCGGGCGGACGTGAACGGCAGCTTGGAGCCGGCGGCGCGTCTCTCATCGACACGCCGACCGTTGCCATGAGACGCGGGGCGCGCTTCACGGCTCCCATGTGGAGTACGGCGGCCGGTAGCAACCTCCTTGTCTATGGACGGGAGGCACGTGCTCAGCGTGAGTAGGGGAGGGACGGATGCTGACCGTTCTGATTTCGGTCTTCGCGGTTTTTGTGTCGCTGGGATCGTTGGCTGTTGCGTATGCATCGAGCCGACGTTCGCACATGCCCGTCCTGCAGTTCATGTGGGAGAGCGGACAGGGCGGTTCGAGCGAACCCAAATGGTGGCTGGTCAACGTAGGGACCGGTCCTGCGACCAACATCGTTGTTGCCCAAGCAGTGAGGACCGGACTCACCCGGGGCCTCAACGGCGAGCGGTGGTTCAACCCCGTGCTGGTGCCGTCGATCCCCGCTGGTGGAAAGCTGGCCCTGTCGTGGCTGGGCGGGACGATGGGGCTGGAGTGCGGGTTGGGCGCCAGTTACACGGACGTTGAGCGGTATTTCTACACCACCAAGTGCGGGGACGACGTCTCGATGTTCTTCGTCGGCCTGCACCTGCCTCGATGGCCGCTGCTCAAACTACGTGGGAACAAGGCCGTGAAGACCTGGTGGGGCGTGGAGAATCTTTCCGGGCCGACGTGGTCTTCGGTCACCGAATCCCACATCCGGCGACGCTGGTGGCTGCCCTCCCGCTTCGGCCTCTGCCGTCGCCTTGGCGGGTGGGCCGACCCGGTGCTCTCCTACAGACCATGATGAGGTTCCAAGCCGTCGTCTCCGTTCCCTGACCCCAAGGCCCCGGGGAGAGTCGCGTTCGCCCGGTTTGATCATGTGGCGGACTCCGGACGCAGAGCGGGCACGGCGCTTGTAGATCATGGAGTTCTCTACGCTTCACGATCTGCAGGGTTGCCGTGCCCGCTGCCTCATCTTCTCTCACCGCTGCTGCCCGAGTTCATCAGTTGATGGGCACATGAATGGGTCCGGGGCGTCGTTGTCGCAGGTCAGCGCGATACGGCCTGT
>NZ_JAESIF010000117.1:0-10981 GCF_016757295.1 Streptomyces sp. M2CJ-2
CGCCGCGCCCCGCAGCGCCCCCGCCGCCGGGGCCCGGGCCAGAGCCGTTGACCGTCCGGCGCGCATCTGTCGCGGCCCCGGGCCGGGCGGTCGAGGAACGTGCGCGGGCTCGCGGGGCGCGCCCGGCCGGGCCGCGGGAGGCCAGGTTGTGACGAGCGGGGGATGACCCGGCGCGGTCTCCAGCCGGGTCAGGGTGGTGCCACCCGCAGCACCGCGGCGTGCCGGAGCGGCTGACCGTGGTGCGCCGGACATCGGCTCGATCACCACGGATCACCCTGCCGGTTCAGGGCTGGTGGTGATGGCATGGCTTCATGCCTCTTGAGCACTGCGTGCCCAGGAGCCACGTCGAGGTGTGGCATCACAAGGTGCTGCCGTCCGGGGCGGCACCGGTCACGTTCTGGACGGTTCTGTGCGGCTCGCTGATGCCGATTCGGTGTGGAACGGCATCGCCTGCTTCGGCTATTTCATCTACCACCCGGCCGGGGCCGGGGTCCTTGCCGGGCTCTTCATGCTCTTCTTTCTCATCGAGGTCGCCCTGCGCCGCAGGGCCGGCCACTCCGTGCGGTGCAGCCTCTACGGCGCGATGGGAGGAGTGCTCGACAAGTCGATGGCGGGATTCTGAAGACGTGCCTGCTCAAGAAGCCTGCGGGACCCCGTCGACATCGACGGCGCCCTGCACTTCGGCTGCCTGCTCAACCTTGCCATGAAGCCCGGGGGAGCACTGTGGTGGTGGCAGTACGCCGCCGGCGCCGGCAACGCCACCGCCGCCTACTGCCTGCACCTGTTCCACCTGCGCCGCGGCGAGCTGAGCGCCGCCGACCACTGGATGCACCAAGCCCTCGACCTCGGCACCGGCATCGACTTCACACCCCGCCCCACCTGGCTGGAACATCCTCCCACCCCTCATACCGAGGTGCTGCGCGAAGCCGTCGAACGCCTCAAAGTCGAGGAGGTCGGCGAAGCCGGCGGTGAGTTCCACCAACCCGACCAGCGCTTGGCGGAGCAGATCGAAGAACTGGCCGACGCCTGATGAAACCGTGCCGCACGATTCGCCTGCTCGATCGGCCCGCCCCAAAGCCAGCCGAGCAGACGCGTAGCCCGTGATGCAGCTGACCGACCCGACGCCATACAGACGAGCGCCCGGCGCCGGCCCAACCTTGACGTGGTGGTCGGCGGGCAGCACGTCGGAGCCGCACCCGACAAGCTCCAACTCTGCGGGTGCCTAATAATCATCCGCCGAGGTCACTGCCTTGATCGCTGATGTACGCGGCTCGAGGGATCATCGCGAAGTGGTCGCCCGCTCGGCGCCAGGACGGCATTGTCAACGGCCTTTCAGTTCTCCCCGCAGGCGGCCAGTAGTCCTCCCCACTGGCGGCCAGCTCTCTCTCCCCAACGGTGGCCAGTTATCTCCCCGCTGCTGAGATGACAGGTCAGCGCAAGGGGATCACCCCCTGGCCGGAGGTGGCCTGGTTGAGCCGGAACGAGTCACCCTGAGTGACCACGACGTGAGCGTGGTGCAGGAGTCGATCGACGGTCGCGGTGGCGAGGGTCTTGGGCATGATCTCGTCGAAGCCCGAGGGGTGGAGGTTGCTGCTGACGGCCAGCGCCCGCCTCTCATATGCGGCATCGACCAGGCGGTAGAAGCCCTCGGCGGCGTCCGGTGAGACGGGCAGCAGGCCGATGTCGTCGACGATGATCAGGTCGGTGCGAATCAGGCGGGCCATCGCTCTGGCCAGGGAGTCGTCCGCGCGATGGCGTCGGACGAGGGCTCCGAGGTCTTCGATGGTGAACCAGGCGACGGTCATGCCGGCCTCGATCGCGGCCTGGCCGAGGGCCTCGGTGAAGTGCGACTTGCCGGTGCCCGAGGTTATCAACGGGGACTGAGCCCCTCTCTTCTCTGTCTGCAACGAGCGTCACCGTGAGCGTTCTGCGTCGTTGATGCATTGCTATCAACGGGAGTTCTTCAACGAGACGGAACGACATCAGTGGCACACAGCTTGGCGGTCCGGCCCGCGAACGGGCAGCGGACGTGGACCGTGATCGACGAGAAGTACCGGACCGTCGCGCCGGTCGAGGACTGGCTGGAGGCCCATCGGCAGCTGTGGTCGCCGAACACAGTCCGCGGTTATGCGACCTCGCTGGCCCAGTGGTGGACGTTCCTGGAACAGCGTGACGAGACCGGAAGGTGGGGTGATCTCGGGGTCCCGGCGGTCGCGGGGTTCCTGTCCTGGCTGCGCAACGGCCGCACTGTCGAGCACACCCTGGTCGAGCCCGAACAGACGCCGGAGGCTGGGACGTTGGAGGCGAGGCTGGCCGCGTTGATCTCCTTCTATCGCTGGCAGGAGGCGGTCTTCTCGGTGCCGGTCGCGGCACGGCTCATGCGCGGGACACCGCGCCGGGCCCCGGCTCGGGGCCTGCTCGCGCACCTGGACGCCCGCACCGCTCCCGCGCCGTCCTCGTTGGTCAGGGTCCGGCGCCAGCGGCATCGTGGGCGCCCGCCGCTGCTGCTGCCCTCCGAGATTCAGGCGATCATGGATGGCTGTGCGATGCCGGACCTCACGGTCGGCGAGTGGGCGGGCAACCTGCGCGACCGACTACTGTTCGCCCTGCTCACGGAGACCGGCATGCGCCTGGGTGAGGCCCTCGGCCTGCGGATCTGCGACTTTGTGATGGGCTGCGGCTCCACTCCCTATGTCGAGATCGTGCCGCGCGAGGACAACACGAACGGGGCCAGGGTGAAGATGATGCGCCCCCGACGGGTCTATGTCGGCTGCGACCTGGAGCGATTGTTCGCCGACTACCTCACCCACCTCGCCTGCCGGGCCGCCGAGTTCGGCATCGAGATCGGTGCCGGATCGCCGTTGCTGGTGAACCTGGAGCGGCCGCCGCTGCTGGCCGCCCTGCGCGAGGGCACGGTGCGGGACAAGGTGTCCGCCCTGCGCAAGAAGAGCATCGGCCCGGTCTCCTGGACGCCGCACTGGTTCCGTCACAGCCACGCGACCGCGCTGCTGCTGGCCGGGACGCCGGAATGGGTGGTCTCCCGCCGCCTCGGTCACGCACACGTGCAGACCACGCTCGACCTATATGGCTGGGTCCGCGAGGACGAGGCCCTGCGGGCCGCGGCGAACTGGAAGTCGTACATCTCCGCCTGGCAGGTTGACGATGGCCGGTGAACAGCGTCATCTGCACGCAGCTGGCGACGAGGATCCGTTCTGGCGGCTCTGGCGGGAGCTGCCAGAGCCCTGGAAGGGGCCGGTGATCGGGGACGGCATCGACGACTGGGACCAGATCACCGAGAACGGCAACCGCCGCATCGACCTGACCTGTCTGCCCGACCTGATCGCCGCCGAGCTGGCCTGGATGGCGCACTGGCAGGCGATGGACGGGACCCGCTCGTCGGTGCTGGGCACCAACCAGTTCGCGAACATCCTGCGCCGGGCGATCCGGGACAACCATCTCTTCCCGATGTCGATCCGCGCGATGGACTGGGAGACAGCTGCCGCTTTGCAACGGTGGTTCTATGCCACCCGCTGGGGCCGGCTCACGCCCCGCGGCAGCGTCGCCCGGCTGCGGGTGATCTTCCGCTTCTCCCGCCTGGCCCTCCTTGCCGGCTGCAGCGATGGGCCCTGGTGGTCCCTGAATGAGTGGCACCCTCGCTGCGATCCGCGGATCCCGCTGGCCGAGCACGAACCCCAGGCCCACTACGGCTGTTCACCCTCAAGGATCACTCAGCCGTGGCTGCGGGAGGCCGTGAAGTGGTCTCTGGGCACCCAGCTGGAGGCCGGAACGTTGCGCTGGTCGACGGTGAGCCAGGAGAGGATGCGGTGCTTCGCTCGCTTCGACCGCTGGCTGGAGACCTTCACCGACCCTCTCGACGTCCTGGGCGACCCCGCCCACGCCGTCCAGTTGGCCGCCGCGTTTCGCCGCTGGGCGTCCGACCCCGCCAACCGGCTCCTTCGCCGGAACGAGCAACGGTTCGCCCGGCAGCCTGTCCATCCCCGCCTGGTCAACGACGACCTGCGGGCCGTCGCCGAACTCTTCGCGTTCGTCGCCGCCAACCCCATCGAGGCCCGCCAGGTCCTCGGCCCCAACCCGTGGTCCCGGGTCACCGACGCGCACGCGGCCGGCTGGTTCCGCCAAGTCTCCCGCATCCCGCACCAGCGCGAACTCAACGACGAGCACTACGTCGACGACCACGCACTCGCACAGATCCCCGCCGCCCTGCCCCTGCTCAGGCTCGCCCGCGATGAGCAGATGCTCCTCACCCGCGGCGACGGACAGCAGGTCAGCGCCCGCGGCTTCGACGACCCACAGGCCATGCGCATGATCCTGCTGCAGATCCTCACCGGACGGCGGGCCAGCGAGATCCGCACCAGCCGCTTCGACTGCCTCTCCCCGGTCCCCGACCGGGCCGTCGACGCCGCCGAGGGCGAACAGATCGCCCGCTTCCACTACGCACAGAGCAAAATCGACATCGCGCCCGACAACATCCTCGTCGACGCCGAGGTCGTCGCGGTCATCGAGGAACAACGGCAGTGGGTCCGCGACCACTTCCCCGGCATCATCCCGCGCCATCTGTTCCTGCAGCGGACCGGGAACCGGCAGGGCGACAAGCCCTACCCGTCCGGCACCTACAGCTGGATGCTCCGCGAGTTCAGCAAGATCGTGAAGATCACCGACAGCAGAGGCAAGCCCGTCGGGCTCAGTCACACCCACCGCTTCCGGCATACCAAGCTGACCCGACTCGCCGAACTTGGCCTGCCCGTCCACGTGTTGATGCGCTATGCCGGGCATGCAACCCCGTCGATGACGATGCACTACGTCGCCACCCGCCAGGAATACGCCGAGCAGGCGTTCCTGGCCACCGCCAAACTCCGTGCGGACGGCACCCACGTGGTCTTCTCCCACGACGACCACGACAGCCTCCACCTGTTCAACCGGGCCGACCGGTTCCTGCCCCACGGCTGGTGCCTGCTGCCGCCCCTGCAGACCTGCGACAAGGGAAACGCCTGCCTGACCTGCTCGGTCTTCGTCACCGACGCCTCTCATCAGAGTGCTCTGGAACGGCAGCTGGCCGAGACCGAGGCCCTGATCAACCGCAGCACCACCGCGTTCCAGGAACGGCACGGACGCCCGATGCCCGAGGACAACGTCTGGCTGCTGCAACGGCAGGCCGAACGCGCGGCCCTCACCAAGCTCCTGGACACCATCCGCTCCAGGCCCGGCCGGGCGGTCCAGGGCGCCGGCTGCGGCGCTGCCCCCACCGGCCCCGTCCCTCTCACCCTCGATCTCGACCGTCACCGAAGGACCCGGCCATGACCGACGACGCTCGCGCCAAGCGCACCCAGACACTCGCCACCGCCGCGAAGGCCAAGTCCCAGGCCAAGACCGCCGCGGCAGAGAAGGCGATCCGCACCCTGGTCAAGCGCGGTGAGCCGATCACCTTCCAGGCCGTCCAGCGCGAGGCCGCCGTCTCCCACGCGTTCCTCTATAACCACCCCGACCTGCGAGGACGCATCGAACGACTCCGGGCCCAAGCCCGGCCGGTTCCAGCGCAGGCATCTCCGACCGACGAGCAGAGCACCCTCGTCCTCGCGCTGACCAGTCAGATCACCCGCCTGAAGAGGCTGCACCGAGAACAAGTACAGGCCCTACGCGACGCGCTCGAACAAGCTCACGGCGAGAACCTCGACCTCCGCCGTGAACTCGACCGTCGCGGTCGCGACACGACCAGACCTCAGGAGCAGGGGCCCTGCTGACAGATCAGTCCGCGCGTTCCAGCCCGAGGGCGCTACCCACCGGGATCGCCCGCCACATCGCGCTGACCTGCGGAAGCGACTCGATGAGCGTGGCGATCTGGGCCAGCGCTGCGGCCCGTTCAGGACCGATGGGATCGAAGTCAAAGCCCATGCTGTTGGTCCAGGCCATATCGCCCAGGTCGGCCCAGGCTGGAGCGTCGGCGAAGAACAGCTCGAGCTCTACGTTCCAGCGCTGCGGCTGCCAGAACTCGTCATCCTGGTCACCCTCGTCGCTCACCGCGAACTGCCTGGTGAAGACCAGTGCGGGGCGGTCATCGTTCCAACTCCACCGACCCCACTGCACGATGAACCCATCGCCGTCGTCCTCTGCAGGCTCAATCCCATCGATCTGCTCCTGGACGAACTCCTGGAACGCAGACCAGGCCCGCGCAACGTCGTCAACCGCATCCGAGTCAAGTCCATGACGTCGAAGGATCAGCGCGAATATCTCAGGACTGTTCCTCCAGTGCGTGGCCATGCCGGATGCTAACCGATCATCGCCGGCGCCAGGAGGGCACCAAGCAACAGACCACCAGAAGGCCGCGACAACGCGCCGCGCTCGAGCTCGTCACAGCCATCGCAACAACATCCCGAACTGGGAAGTGGCCATCAAAGAATCTTCGAACTCCGGATAACCGGCGGGCCGCAGATGCAGAGGTTCTCCTTGCGGGTGACCCACTCGAGCATCTTCAGCGAGTCCTGGGTCGGCCGCGGGATGGAGGAGGCGGTCTCGTCCCAGTCGCCGAAGGTCTTCCCGGCCGGGAAACCGGCTCGCTTGCGGCGAGTGCGGAGGTTCGCCGCATCGCGGCCGGCGGCTTCCTCGGCGAGGAGGACGCGGACGACCTCTGCGGGGTCCCAGCGTTGGGCCTTCGCGGTGGGGATCAGGTCGGTCAACGCCCTGCGGATGTGCGGGAGTTTGAGCCGCTTGGTGAGATCGATGGCCTCGGCGAGCGGGTCGCCGTGGGAGCCGGAGACGGTGCGGATCGGGGTGGCCATCAGTGATCATCCTTGTCGTCGGCGAGGCCGAAGTTGGACCAGGCGGAGGTGCCCGGCTGCAGGCTGTGGTCCTCGCTGGGGCGGGTGGGTTCGACCGTTTCCAGGCCGGCTTGATAGGTGAGGATGCGGATCAGGTCGTTCTCCGCGAACCGCCCGGCGATCGCCGCCGACCCGAGTGCCCGGTCGACCTCGGCGATGCCGTGGAGCTTGGCGAGCGCGACGGCCTCGGCCATCTTCGGCCGGACCCGGCGGGCGCCCGCGGCCCCGGCCTCGATCAGCCAGGACGCGGCCCCGGGGCCGAGGGCGAGGAACGCGGACTCCTCGGCCGAGCGGGCCTTCGGGGTGCGGTCGCCCTCCTTGTCCTGTCTGGGCGGGTAGTGCTCGTCCTTGATCTGCGGGCTGCCCGGAGTCGAGCGGTCGTGGCGGGCGACCTCGGCCGGGCCGGACTCGCCGACCGCGGTGACGATCAGTTCGTCGCCGTGGAAACGGGCCCAGACGCGGGTGTCGATCAACTCGTGCGGGACCGAATAGCGCACGCCTTCGACGGAGATGGTGGCGTCCCAGTTCACCCGCCGGGTGGTGCCGAACGCGACGGTGAACGGCTCCTTCGGTATCGGATGCAGACGCTGTCGTTCCTCGGCCAGGGCCTCGACGGGCTTGCGCCGGGTCTCGCGGTGGACGCGTTCGTTGACCTCGTCGCAGAAGGTGCGGCAGGCCGCTTCGAGGTGTCCGAAGGAGGTGTACTGCTCGAGGAGATTGGCGTCGGTGGGCACCAGGTCGGCCTTCGCGGTGCGGACGGTCGCCTCCGATCCGCCCTTCGTTTCGGGGTCGGCCGGCAGACAGGTGCGGATCGTCATTCCGTAGTGCCGTCCGACCTCGACGATCTCGGGGTTGCGGATCGCGATGTTCGCGACGTGCATGGTGGTGACGGTCTTCTCGTTGTCGGTCAGCGCATAGGTGGGGACCCCGCCGATCCGCCGCAGGGTGGCGTCCAGGCAGGCAGTGATCGTCGGGAGCGTCTTGTCGAAGACCGGGATCACGACGCGGAAGCGGGACCAGGCCAGCCACGCGCACCACAGTTGCGTCTGCCGTCCGCCGATCTTCGGGCCGTGGCCCCAGTCCCATTGCAGCCACAGTCCGGGCTCGGCGATCCAGGGCCGATAGACCCGCCGGTTCCCGGCCTTCAGCCGGGCCTTGACCTCCGCGACCGCGCGGCGGGTGGTCCGTTCTCCGCCGGTGAAGCCCATCGCAGTGATGCGGCGGTGGACCACGTCCGCGCGTATCCGGCCGTGCGAGTTGACCACCAACTCCTCGATCTTGGCGAGGTATTCGTCGATCGGCCGGGCGCGGTGCTGCCGGTCGACCGGACGCTCGCCGGCCTCCCGCAACTGCACATACCGGGCCACCGTGTGGTGGTCGCACCCGGCAAGCTCGGCCGCGGCGCGGTAACTCCCCGTGAGGTCGTATGCCTCAAGAATCTCCATGATCTCCCTGCTGTTCTTCACACCGGCCAGCCTCGCCGACCGGTATCCGTCCAGGTCCGGGGAGGTATCTGGCCATCCGTGGGGAAGATCGTGGCCGTGAGTGGGGCGATAAATAGCCGCCTACGGGGAGTATCTACTGGCCGCCGTCACGGCATCATGAACTGTCGCGCTGCTGCGTCTGGCTTACCTCGCTGCGACCAACATCCCGGCGATCCTGCGCCGGCTGACGACGAGCGGACACGAGAAGGACATCGAGATCCTCGCGCCCCGCCATCAACTGCTGGTCCTGCAGCGTCAGGTCGGCAAGCCCACCTTCACCGCCACCGACCGCGCCGTACTCGCCAGCCTCCCTCACCGCCTGCCGGCCGACAACTGCGACGCCTGCTGTTGCTGGTGCAGCCGGACACGATCCTGCGGTGGCACCGCAACCTACTCAAGCGCCGCCACGCCGCGGTGAGCCGACCACATCGCCGAGGACGACCACCCACCGTACGCGCGATCCGCGCCCCGGTGCCGCGCCTGACCAGGGAAAACCCGCCGTGGGGGTATAGGAGGATCCACGGCGAACTCGCGGCCCTCGGGATCAAGGTCGCCGCATCCACCGTCTGGGAGACCCTCAAGGAGCACGGCATTCCGCCCGCGCCCGAGCGGCAGAGCACGACCCGGGCCGAGTTCCTGCGCGGCCAGGCCGAGGCGCTGCCGGCCTGCGACCTGTTCGAGGTCCGCACCCTGACCGGGGCGCGCCTGTACGTCTTCGCCGTCATCGAGCACACCACGCGCCGCATCCGGCTCTTGGGCGCCACCGCCCACCCCACGGCGGACTGGCTCGTCCAGCTCGGACGGAACCTGCTCATGGACCTCGAGGACGCCGGCCGCCGCGCCAGATTCCTCATCCGGGACCGGGACGCGAAGTTCAGCCAGCTTCGACGCCCTGTTCGCCGACGCGGGCCTGGAGGTGGTCAAGACCGGGATCCGAATACCGCGAATGAACTCCATCATGGAGCGCTGGATCCAGACCTGCCGCCGCGAGCTCCTCGACCGCACCCTGACCTGGAACCAGCACCATCTCCTGCACGTGCTCGTTGAGTTCGAGACCTTCTACGATGAACATCGGCCACACCGGGCCCTGGGCCAGGCCGCTCCACTCCGCCCGCTGCCCGAAGTGATCGACATTCCGGCGCGGAGAAGGCGCCTGAGGATCCGCAGGCGAGATCGACTCGGCGGAACCCTCCACGAGTACGGACATGCCGCCTGACCTAGCCGGATGATTATTCGGCACCCGCAGAGCTCGGGATCACGGCCGCGTGCCGGCTGACCGGCCGCTCGCGGGCCACCCACTACCGCCGGTTGCGTCCGGCGCCGCCGCGGGGGCCCCGCAAACGGCAGGTCCAGCCCTCGGCCCTGACGGCCGAGGAACGGGCCGCGGTACTGGAGTTGATGAACTCGGGCGAGTACGCCGAACTGGCGCCCGCGCAGATCTGGGCCCGCGAGCTGGACGCCGGGCGCTACCACTGCTCCGTCTCCACGATGTACCGGATCCTGCGCGAGAAGGGGCAGGTGGGCGAGCGTCGCCGCCAGGCCACCCACCCGGCGAAGACGGTGCCCGAGCTGGTGGCCACCGGACCCTCTCAGGTGTTCACCTGGGACATCACCAAGGCGGCCGGACCGGTCAAGGGCGTCTGGTACCACGCCTACGTCATCATCGACATCTTCAGCCGCTACGTCGTCGGCCACACCGTCGAGCGGGCCGAATCGTCCCAGCGGGCCGAGGAGTTGATCCGCGAGACCATCCTCCGCAACGGCATCGTGCCGGAGACCGTGCACGCGGACCGCGGCACCTCGATGACCTCGAAGAAGGTCTCGCAGCTGCTGATCGATTTCGGCGTCACGCGGTCGCACTCGCGGCCGAAGGTCTCCAACGACAACCCCTATTCGGAGGCCCAGTTCAAGACCACGAAGTACATGTCGGACTATCCCGAACGGTTCGACTCGCTGGCCCACGCCCGCGAGTGGTTCGACGCGTTCATCGCCTACTACAACCACGAGCACCGGCACTCGGGCATCGGCCGGCACACGCCTGCCAGCGTGCACTTCGGGACCGCCGAGGAGGTCCGCGACCAGCGGGCCGTCACCCTTGCCGAGGCATACGCCCGCCGCCCCGAACGCTTCGGCCGCCGACCCCGACCACCCCGGATACCCCAGCAGGCTTGGATCAACGACCCGGCCAAGCGCAGGGAACCCGCACCACAAACCTCATAGCGCCACGACCGTCTCACTGGACTTGAAATCTTCCGTCTCCGCTTCCATCCTCCAGGCCAGACGGGCACGGATGTGGGCAGGATCCCACGGGCTGGTGGTGATGAAGTGGGCCAGCGCCTGCCGGTTGCCGTCCTCACCGAGGCGGGCGGCCATCGGCTCGACCGACTTGCGCTTGCCGTCGGTCAGCAGCCCCCGCAGGTAGACCTGCCCCCACCGGCGTTGGTCGTTGCGCGCGAACGGCTCGAACACCTCCGCCGCGAACGCCTCCAACTCACCGCGCACCGCAGTCATCTCGTCCGGAGTCACACCCACTCAACGCGATACCGAACCCGAAGGACACGCACCAGCACAGCCGACCTGACCAAGCCCTACTAGGGCCTGTTCGGGATCGTGATCATGTGGCGGGGGCAAGGCTGCGCAGCCAGATGATGGCGCCGCGCAGCT
>NZ_JAESIF010000118.1:0-10763 GCF_016757295.1 Streptomyces sp. M2CJ-2
TGCCCGCGTCCCGAAGAAACCACCAGGAGCCGCCCGACGCCCGTGAGCAGAATTCACGCGGTGGATCGAGGTTCAAAGCGTCCGGCCCCTGACGGATCACCGATTCACATTTGTCAGTTCGATCTGAGGCGTTTGCCGGTTCTTAAGCAGGCGCAGACCCCGCTCGAGCGTCGTGTCCTCGAAGTGCTGGAAGAGCTCGACGATGAGAAAGATCGGCAAGGCGGCGAACGGCAGGCGTATGAAGGGCTGTCTGGCGAGCGCCAGGATGTGGAGAAGTTCCCACGATCGCGCAGCATGCGGGTCCGCCGCTTGATCCGGGATACGGCTGCCGCGAAACGGATCAAGCAGCTCTACAAGGGGGAGTGCCAGCTGTGTGGTCTCCAACTGGTCGGGCCGGACGGCAAGCCGTACAGCGAGGGTGCTCACATACGGCCTCTGGGGAAGCCTCACCACGGTCCCGACGTCGAGCCCAACATCCTGTGTCTCTGCCCTAACTGCCATGTACGGCTCGACATTGGTGCCATCACAGTTGCCGAAGACTGGTCTGTCATTGCGCATGCGGGTTTGTCGGGCGTAAGGCTCTTGCCGAAGCTCACCGTGAAAGATAGTCACCGAGTTCACCAGGAGTACCTTCGCTACCACCGGAGGTCCTGGGAGCAGAAAGCCACTGGTGAGGCGCCATAAGGAGCACACTGGGCCGTCCGCTTCTCGGCAGAGATGGGAAGCGGACGGAGGTCTGGGTCTTGGATGCGTTGCCCAGGAGCCCTCACGGGAATGCCTCCCCCCCCCCGAGCAGCACGAAGGAGATCCCCCAGGCCAGATTGGCCCCCGCCGAGTACGAGACGTTTCCCAGTCGTCCGGATGGCGTCCCGCCGGTGGTGTAGCTGATCAAGGCACCGGAATCCGCAAGTCGGGGACGGTGGCTCCGCCGGACCGGGCGTTCAACTCGTCTCAGCAGGGCGCCTCGTGGACTGCCGCTTCTCCGGAGATCGTCAGGGGCCTCGTACTTGTACCGGAACACGTAATGCTTGATCCCCTACACCATGACGAGGGACATGACCCTGTTTCTGAGAGAAGGACCCATGAAGCACGAGTACGAGGCGAAGTTCCTGGCCGTCGATGTCGCCGGACTGCAGGCCAGGCTGACTGCCCTCGGTGCCGTCCAGGCGCTGCCCCGAACCCTCCTCACCCGCAAGATCTTCGAGAACGACTCCCTCGACGAAGGGGCGTGGCTCCGACTGCGCGACGAGGGCACCCGCTCGACGCTCACGCTCAAGCAGGTCACCGACGCCACGACGATCGACGGCACCAAGGAGATCGAGACCGAGGTCACCGACCTGCACGCCATGGCCGACATCCTGCGCCGGGTCGGCCTCACCGAGGTCCGCTATCAGGAGAACTACCGCGAGGAGTGGCGCCTGGGCGAGGTCGCCTTCGACTTCGACACCTGGCCCGACCTCCCCACGTTCCTGGAGATCGAGGGGCCCGACGAGGCATCGGTCCGGCAGGCCGCCGCGCTGCTGGACCTCGACTACTCCGAGGCCCGGTTCGGCAGCGTCGACGAGATCTACAAGAGCGAGGCCGGTCGCGACATCCTCGCCGAGCCCACCCTCCTGTTCTCCGATGCCGAGAAGCAGGGGGATCCTTCCTCGGCTCCCCAGCGCGGTTGATCCCGAAGGCGGGCGAGTCACGCTCGCAGAAGTCGCCCGACGCCACCGGGTGTTCCTCGGGGTCGCCGAGTCCGCCCACGGGAGTCGACCTCCGCTTCGGCATGGAGGTCTTCGGTCAGGCGGTCCAGAGCTTGCCGCTCGGTGGCCCCCAGCTGCTCCCTGCTCAGGGGCCGTCTCGACAGGTGGCCGCAGCCGGCCTGGAGGCCAGGTTGTGCCCGGCGGGTGGTAACTCGGTTGCGAAGGGCTTGGGCTCCTGGACGAAGATGCCTGCATGAGCCGAGAGACAGATGAGGTACGGGAAGCGATCGCAGGCGAGCTGCGTCTGATGGACCCCAGGGTGCGTGCCACACGCTCGCTTGCCCGGCAGCTCCTGGCCCCGGACTTCGTAGAGGTCGGCGCTTCGGGGCGGCGGTGGACCTATGAGGAGATGATTGCCGCGCTGCCCGAGCTGGACGGTGCCGCTGAAAGCGGCCCGCGCTACGAGCCCTCGAATTTCACCGGCGTCCTGCTGGCTCCCGGGCTGGTGCATCTCACCTACGAGACCACGTTGGACGGCAACCGGGCATGGCGAAGTTCGCTCTGGCGCAAGCAGGGTGCGGCTGCGACGTGGCAGATGTACTACCACCAGGCCACGTCCCTCCCTCCCGCCGCTGTGTAATTGCGGATCTCGGGCGTTCTGCTGCTGGGAGAACAGACCGGCGGCGGCCTGGGCGGTGTCGTCCGCGTGTTCGCGGCGGCCAGGGCCGGCGGCGGCTTCTAGGATCTGCGCATGACAACAAGGCTCGTGCAGATCAACATGAAGGCCCGGGACGACTCCGTGCTCGGTCGGTTCTGGGCGGAGGCACTCGGTTGGGGTGTCGACAGCGAGGCGCCCGGTGTGACCAACCTCGAACCCGTGGGCTTCGCCTACCCCGACCCCGTGGCCGTCTGTATCGACATCGTCGCCCGCCCGGAACCCAAAACAGTGAAGAACCGGGTGCACCTTGATCTGGCCACCACCTCGACCGCCCATCAGGCGGAGTTGGTCGCGCGCCTGAAGGACCTCGGCGCGACGCCCGCCGACGTGGGTCAGGGTGACGTCCCCTGGACGGTCATGGTCGACCCGGAGGGCAACGAGTTCTGCCTCCTGGAGCCCCGTCCGACCTACCGGGACACCGGGCCGATCGCCGCGGTGGTGGTCGACTGCACCGACCCACGAGCGATGGCCCGGTTCTGGGGCGAGGCGATGGACTGGACGCTGCACGAGGTCACCGACGACCACGCGACCATGCGCTCCGCCCGGGGCGTCGGCCCCTACCTGGAGTTCCTCCGCACCCCCGACACCAAGAGTGTGTGGAACCGCGTCCACCTCGACGTCCGCCCCTACCCCGGTGACGACCTGGCAGCAGAGGAAGCCCGGCTGCGCGCCCTGGGCGCCACCGACCCCGGTATCGACCAGTCCGCAATCCCCTGGACGGTTCTGGTCGACCCGGAGGGCAACGAGTTCTGCCTCCTCGCCCCTCGCTGACCTCGAGCGACGGCTCCGGCCGTTCGTGGGTCAGCTGGTCGGGAGCGGCGGCCGAAGCGTTGGGGAGGCGGGCGTGGGTCGGCCGGTCGCCGAGTGCCGGTGCACAGGGTTGGAGTACTGGGACGATCAGCCGCGTGCGGTCTCTTCGGCTGTCGGCACTGGTGGGTCGCCGACGGTGATGCGGGTCAGCAGCGTGCGGGCTTCCCGGATGCGGGGGTGGTCCGGGTGCAGGGACCGTTCGCAGTCGGCCAGTGCCTCACGCACTGCCGCTTCCGCCTCGCTCCGGTGCCCCAGGCCGTGGAGGGCGACGGCCGTGCCCATCCCCAGGCTTCCGCTCTGGCTCCGATCCCGAGGCGGGGTGAACCGGCGCGCCTCGGTGAGCGCTTCCCGGTACCGCCCCTGCCCGTTCAGGCTGTGTATCAGGCCGCAGTGCAGAGCAGCGGCCGTGCTCCCTTCGGCTCGGGGCAGATTCCCTCGGGCGATGGCCTCGGCCTCCTCGTAGCGGGCTTGCCCGCACAGGGCGTCGACCAGGCTGTCCAGCACGCACAACTCGATGCCCCACACCGGTACCAGATGCTTGAGGCGGGTCAGGTCGCGCAGTACTTCCAGCCCTTCGGCCTCCGCCTCTTCGTGGCGCCCCTCCTGGTTGAGGGCCACCATGTGGTTGTTCCGGATCATCAGCAGCAGCTCCCTCCCGGGACCGACCATTCCGCTCAGCTCTGCCGTGAGGGATTCCAGCTCGGTCAGCACCTGCGCTCCGCGCCCGTGGGCACAGGCCGCAGCCGTGGCCACGGCCCTGGCGTGCCACGCCACAGCGGTCCCCCAACCTCGCCTGCGCAGACGCCTCGATGCCGCCTCGAGCGCCCGGGCCCCGGCCTCGGCCTCCTCGTACTTGTCTTCCTGACACAGCTGACTGAGGCGTTCCAAGGCGGCCACTTCCCGTGAGCGGCCCCCTATCACCCGTGTGATCTTCACAGGCCGTGAGGTTACGGGAAGACGTCCGACCAGGACAGGTTCCGCTTGCGGCGCAAGCAGAGGAGGGGTCCGTGCCTCGCCTCGGACGGTGAGCCCCGAAGGGGCGGTAAGGACGGTCAGGGTCCGATCGGGCACGCTTGACGGTTCTCCGGAGCCGGCGGGCTCCTCTCCGTCAGGGCGTCGTTCCCGATCGAGTGGGCGAGGGAACCGTGCGCGCCCCCATCCGGGGTCGGGGCTGACGTGCGGCCGGCCCGCCATGACGACAGTCGGCACGGTCCTGCCGCCGCCGTCGGCCTCCCTCACCATCGCCGCTCCAGCCGGGGCACGCAGCTGTCGACCCGGTGCAGACGGTGGGTGCTGCGGCGGACCCAGCGGTCGATGTCCGGCAGGGTCGAGGGCTGGAAACAGAGCAGCGGCCACCGCGCCGGTTCCCGACCCTGCTGACAGCTGGTCACACCGCGTCTACGCCTGGATCCACCGCCTCAGCGCCTCGACTGTGTCCTCCGGCGTCGTGTTGAAGCAGAGCCGGATCCAGGGCGTCTCCTCGGTGAGGATGTTGATCAGGCGCTCGAACAGCAGGGTGTTCTCCGGCAGCATCCGTATGCCACCGCCGATCATCGCCAAACCGAAGGTGTGTTTCTGGAGTTGCTCCCGGACGGTCGCCGCGGCGCGGTCCGGAGAGGCGTCGATCAGGCACGGAACAGCATCGAACCCCGCTTCGCGCAGCGCCGTGTTCGCCGCCTCGATCCGGGCAGTGAGTACCGCCTCGTCGACACCGTCGGGCATCCGGCTGTAGTCGAGCGCACTCGGATGCAGACCGATGGACAGTACCTTCGTGTCGCCCGGCAGCGGAGCCGAGGTCGTCGGGCGGCCCATGGGGGGTGTCCTCTCTGCTCGCGGCACGGTGATTTTCCCGGTTTATCACAGGAGTTGGGTAGAGAGCCCGCTCGGTTCGAGATCAGCAGATGATCTCGGCCAGGTGCCCCGACACTTCGGCGTCCACGGCTCGCTGGGATATGGGCGGCTTCTGAGCGCAGCCCAGTGCAGGATCGCCACCCGAAAGGGGCGGGACGGGGCAGTCCGGCGAGCCCTCCGGGGCCTTCAGGTGCGGCCGGCCCAGCGGGTGAGCATCGCGGTGGCCTCGGTGCGGGCCGGGGTACGGCTGGGCGGGCGGTGGCGCCGGGAAACCGATGACCCCGCCCCCGGGGGAAAGGGCGAGGTCATCGGTGCTTAGGGTGGTGGGGGTTTCCCCACGGGGCCCGTCCCGCGGGCGGCGGGGCCGTGGCCGGACGCGGGGCCAGGGGTCACTCGGGCTGCAGCGGGCCGCGGCCGAACATCGAGAGCACCTGGTAGCTCTTGTCCTCGGGGCCGGGCTTGCTCAGCTCCATGGCGAACCCACCGGTGAACAGCTCCTGGTCCACGGGGCGTTCATGGATCCAGTCCCGGATCACCTCGCGGAAAGTGATCTTCCAGACGCCGTCGCGTTCCTCGTACCGGTTGAACGTGCGGCTGGCGGCGATCAGTTCGCGTGCCGGGTCCCCGAACCGGTGGTACGAGAGGCGATGGGTCTCCCCCTCGGCGGTCTTGCCGTCCACCTTGTACCACTCGTTCAGCAGGTAGTGGGTGGTGTTCTCGAAGCGGGGCTTGAACTCGTCGATGATCCAGTTCACCCACTCGTCCACCCCGCCTTCCTTCATGTCGCCCAGGCGGACGAAGGCGTCGTCGAAGAAGATCGACTTCAGCAACTGGGGGTCACGCCGGTCGATCCCGCGGCAGTAGGCGGCCTCGAGGTCGTGCAGCCGGTCCTTGACCTTCAGTTCCCGCAGGAGGCGGAGGTCCTCCTCGGTCACCACGCTGGCGGCGCGAGCTGCGTCGTCGGTCATTGTTTCTCTCCCTCGGGTGAGGATTCAGGCAGGTGGGGGGAATGTCGGGGCGGGTACGGCAGGGTGCGGTCCCGTCACGCGTCGAGTCGCCGGCCGGTACGGTCCGGGAGCAGGCGGATCGCCACGGCGGAGATCAGGATCGTGAGCAGGCCGTAGACGGTGATCAGCAGGGTTCCGTTGTCCGAGATCTGCATCAGCCACGTCGCGAGCAGGGGCGCCGGTGCGGCGAACAGCATGTTTCCGCCGGTGAGTCCGAGAGCCGAGCCGGTGTACCGGACGGGGGTCGGCAGCGCCTCGGCGTAGAAGGCTCCCTGGCATCCGGTCATGAACTGCACACCGCACAGCGCACCCGTGATGGTGAGCGCGGCCAGCCACCAGTTGCCCGTGTCGAGGATCAGGAAGAACGGGACGAGGAAGGCCAGCAGCACGGCGAGACCCGTGAAGAGGACGCGCTTCCGTCCGATCCGGTCGCTGGACCAGCCGCCGAGCAGGCTGGCCCCGATGGAGATCGAGTTCGCGACGACCATCAACCCGAAGGTGGAGCTCTTGTCGAAGCCGAGCTGGCCCGTGAGGTAGCTGATGGCGAAGGTGACGGTGATGTAGTACAGCGCTCCCGGCGCGGCCCACGCGAGCACCAGCAGCATCACGGTCTTCCGGTGCTGCCTCAGCAGCCCGCGGGCCGGCTGCTCGCTCTTGCCCTCGCTGGCGAGGAAGGCCGGAGTCTCCTCGACGCGGTGCCGGATGTAGTAGCCGATGGCGATGAGCGCCACGCTCATCAGGAAGGGGATCCGCCAGCCCCAGCCGGTGAACTGGTCCTCGGTGAGCCACGCGGCGAGTCCGGTCAGGGTGAGGGTGGCGAGCACCTGACTGATCGGCGATCCCACCGACATCAGGGCACCCGCGAGACCGCGGCGCCGGCTCGCCGAGTGCTCCATCACCATGAGCTGCGACCCGGTGTGCTCGCCTCCCAGGGCGAAGCCCTGCAGGAAGCGCAGCGTCACCAGCGCGACCGGAGCCACGATTCCCACCGTGCCGTAGGTCGGAAGCAGGCCGATCAGCACCGACGCCGCGCCCATGAGCAGCAGCGTGAACATGAGGACGTTCCGGCGGCCGAGCCGGTCGCCCAGCAGGCCGAACACCAGGCCGCCCAGGGGCCGTGCCACCAGCCCGACCCCGAAGGTCGCGAACGACGCCAGCAGCGCGGTGCCCGGCGCGAGGTCGGGGAAGAACAGCTGGGGGAACACCGTGGCCGACAACGCGCCGTACACGGAGAAGTCGAACCACTCCAGTGCGGAACCCAGCGCGCCACTGACGACCGCGCGCCGGGCGGTGGGGGTACCGCTCCCGGCCTCCGGGCTCTCCGGTGCCGTGTCCGGCCGGCCTGCTCCGGCCGGCCCCTCGAGTTCACTGACTGTCATCGCTTCACTCTCCTCGGTGTCCTCACTGCGCGGCACGTCACACGAGCTGACGGGCGGTTCACGCCTCAACGGCCACTTACGCCAAGGGCAGGCAAGAGGGTGGTCTCGCGCCCAGGAGTCCGCGCCACGCAAAGACACTCGTTCGAGTGTGCGTTCGCCTGCGGACATCGAGAGAATCCACTATCAGGGAGTGAATAGTCAATCATTCCCTGTATGTGGGAATATCGGATCGTGAACACTCTTCAAACTGTGGACAGGGCGCTCCGTCTGCTCGTACTGGCCCAGCAGGAGCCGGTCGTCACCCTCGCCCGCGCCGCCGACGAACTGGGTGTGGGGACCTCCGTCGCCCACCGGCTCCTGGCCACCCTCGAGGCGAACGGCTTCATGCGGCGTTCACTCGACGGCCCCGGCTACCGTCTCGGCCCGGCCATGACCAGCGCCCGCCCCGCCCACGCCGACACGGACTTCACCCAGCTCATCCAGGACGACCTGCTCGAGCTGCAGACGGCGACCGGCGAGACCGTGGAGTTCGCGGTCCTCGAAGGGCAGGCGGTGCGCTACATCCACGGCATCGCCTCACAGCACCACATGCGCATCGAAGCCCGGGCGGGAACGATCCTTCCCGCGCACACCTCGGCCTGCGGACGAGCCCTCCTCGCCACCCTCACGACCGAGCAGCTCCGCCGGATCTACCCGAACGAACCGCTCCCGCACGCGGCGAAGACCACCACCCCGACCCGCACGGCCCTCGAAGCCGAACTGGAGAACGTCAGGCAGCGCGGCTACGCGCGCAACATCGAGGAGACCCAGCCCGGCATCGCGGCACTCGCGCAGACCCTCCCCACCCCGCAGGGGTACCCGCCCATCGCCATCACCGTCTCGGGGCCGCAGGCACGCCTCTGCTTCACCCGCGAGGACCCCCGCACCCCGTCCGAGACGGCACTCGCCCAAGCCCTGCGCCAGGCGACACAGAAGATGCAGGCGAAGCTCACCTCGAAGCTCCAGCACTAGGCCTGTCCGGCGGATCAGGTCGCAGGAAATCGACGGCGCCTTGTCAGCGGCGGTGAGCTGGGGCTGGTGTGTGCAGCTGCAAGGCGGAGGAGGGCGTGCCGGCCCCGCGTCTGCGGCATGACCCGCCGGACAGGCCCTGGCCCGAGCGGGCCTTCATGACGGCCGTCGGGCTCTCTGTGGGGCGTGGCAGGGCTGTTGTCCTGGCTGTTCGCCGCTCAGGCGCCGTGGCACTGCCCGTACGTCCGGCCCGAGCCGCACCAGCAGGGCGCCGACCGCTGTGGCGGCCAGGGCACGGCCCGGCCGCGGGCGGCCAGGGTGGTGGCGTACTGGGGGAGGAGGCCGGTGTCGTCGGGGGTGGTGGCCTCGGAGGCGGCGAAGGCCTCGTAGGAGGGGACGGTGCCGGTGACGATGCCCAGGTTGGGGGTGCCGGAGGCGGCGAGTTCGCGCAGGGCCGTCTCTGTCGTGGCCAGGTGCTCCTCGTGGGAGGGGTACTCGGCGGTGAGGGAGGGGTACGCCTCCAGGAGCTCGGCCAGTTCAGGGGCCGGCCAGTGCAGGATCGCCACCGGGAAGGGACGGGACAGGGCGGTCCGGTAGGCGCCCAGTTCTGCTCGGAGGCGGGAGATCTCCGCCTCCAGCTCCGCCGGGTTCTCCGAGCCGAGGGACCAGACGCGCTTCGGGTCGTGGAGTTCGTCCAGGGTGACGGGCAGGCTGTGGACGGTGTCCGCGAGGGCGTCCCACTCGTCGTGGGGGACGCCCAGCATGCGGCGGACCCGGTGGCGGCCGAAGAGGAGCGGGTGGGTGGGGGCCGGGGGCTCCGGGACGTCGGTCAGCAGGAGGCGGACCGCCTCCGTCAACGTCTCGTGCGCCGCCTCCAGTTCGTCGTGCGTCTCCAGGGACTCCGCGACGACCACCCAGGGGGCGGGGTCGCGCGGGGCCGCGGTGCGGATGCCGTCGATGATCGCGCGGGCCTCCGCCTCGTGGCCGTACTCCCACAGGTTCGAGGCCTTCAGGGCACGGACCAGGTACGGGTTCTCCAACGCCGTCTGCCCGGTTTCGGAGGCCAGCAGGCGGTCGTAGAGGGCGGCCGCGGCAAAGCGGTCGCCGGAGAGTTCCAGGTGGGCGGCGGCCCGCAGCAGCAGGGCCTCGGCGTCCTCCGGGTACAGGCCGGCGGTCCGCTCCAGGCGGGCCGCTTCGGCGGTGTGGTCGACGTTTTCGGCGGGCGTGTCGGGGCGCATGGGTGACACCGTACTGCCGACGGGTGACGGAGAAGAGACCGTCGCAGGTCGGCGACGTTCCCGGGGGCCGAACCCGGGCCGGGGGCGGCGGGAGCGCGTGGTCGCAGGCCGTGTCGAGAGCGTCCATGTCTCCCGAGTGCCCCCGGCGGTGCGGCCCCTTCCAAAGACCCGTCACAGAATTTTTCGGATCATGCTGTAACGATCGGGCGGCGCGCACCACTTCCCGGTGACAGATGAAACCTGGAGGACGGAGGTGCACGGCGTGTCCGATGACGCGGCACGTTTCACCGCGATGTACGACACCTGCCGACAGCGCGTCTGGGCGTACGCGGTCAGCCGCGCGGGGCGGCAGGTGGCGGACGAGGTGGTGAGCGAGACCTTCACGGTGGCCTGGCGCCGTATCGGCGACGTACCCCAGCCGCCGCTGCCCTGGCTGCTCGGCGTGGCCCGCAACGTCCTGCGCGAGGCCGGACGGGCCGAGGTCAGGCGCGTCTCGCTCGCCGCCGAGCTGCGGGACTGGACGGAGACGGTCGAGGGCGACGTCGCCGACGACGTCGCCGACCGGATCGCGCTCCAAAGCGCCCTGGCGTCCCTGGGCGAGGAGGACCGCGAGGTGCTGATCCTTGCCGCGTGGCAGGGGCTCACCCCCCGGGAGGCCGCCCGCGTCGTCGGCTGCACGGCGGCCACCCTGCGCGTGCGGCTCCACCGCGCGCGCCGCCGGCTCGCCAAGGCGGTGGCGGTACGCGACGAGGCGCCGCCGGTACGCCCCCACGTCCGCCCCCGACTCAGCACGGCAGGAGAGGAAGCGTGATGAAGCACGACGACCTGATGCGTCGGCTGACCGACGCCCGCCCCGGACACCTCGACCCCGACAGGCCGGTCGACCCCGAGGTCCGGCAGACCGAGCTGGAGGGCATCATGGCGCGGACCGGGGAGTTGCAGGCGGCGCCGGGGAAGCGGGGAAGGAGCCGCCTCGGCGTGCGGCCGGCGTGGCGTGTGGCCCTGGCCGGCGCGGCGGCCGTGGCGGCCGCGGCCCTGGTCGTCACCGTCGCCGGGCCGCCGCC
>NZ_JAESIF010000119.1:0-10734 GCF_016757295.1 Streptomyces sp. M2CJ-2
TCCGGCCACCAGCCCAAAACGGACGCAGAAATCGATCAGAAGATCACTCTCGAACCACCTCGGTGGATCAAGGCTAAGCCACAACCCAACGTATGCCACCGCCTCTTCACCCGGCCTGGTGCTGGTCACCGAGAGCCACATATTCCTGCTTGCAGGCAGCCAAGTACTCCTGGCTCTGCTCAGCGGAGTAGAAGAGGATGAACCCCATTCCCTTCTCCGCCAGGCCGCAGGGGAGATCCGGCGAGCCACCGATAATCGACACGTCCCCACCCTCAAGGTGGTTTCGATACATCGCTTGGGCGTCAGCTTTCCCCTGCTCAGCAGGGGAAAGACGGTCCGGCTCTCCGCTGCTGCTGGACGTGAAGCTGCTGCCGGAGATGAAGCCCAGGAGGAACATGGTGACAGCGAAAGCAGCGACGCCTCCCACCAAGGCCACCGGGTGCTTCCACCAAGGCTGCATCGGCCTGGGCGGCGGCGGGACCGTCGGGTACGACGGCACGTGCTGATAGTTCCCCACGAGAGACTCCTTGGAGCCCTGACCGGCAACTATGTCGTGCGCAAGGAGTCAGGCAACACAGGCTAACCGCGAGGTATCCATGGGATCTACACATGGATACCTGTCGTGATCTAGCCGTGAGCTACTAACAACCTTCTGATCAGACTTGCTTCACGTCCAGGAGGATGCGCTCCGGCGGCATCCCGGTGTAGAAGACGATCCGCTCACGCGCGATGTCTTCGACCTCAGCGAGGTGCCTGCACGTCGCACGACCGCCACTCTCCACCTTCAGGTCCCAGCCGTCCCGCGTGGGCGTCACCCACACCGTGTACGTCGTCGTGGCGACCATGGCGGGGTCGAGGGGAGCAGCGGGCTTCCGCGACTCCTGGCGATTGAGTCTCAGCACCCGTCCCAGCCATTCGAGACGGGCATCCGTCTCCGGATCTGCTGAGGGGTCAGGCTCCGCCTCCTGCGACTACCGCCCAGACGTCCCGATACCCTGACGGGCCCTAACCCGATCGAGATACGCATCCCGGGAGCATACGGGTGAGCGTCAGGGCGCGTCACTGGATCGTCAGCTCTTGAACTACCTCCCGCACTCACGGAGAACCGCTCTCCCTGGCGGAGCTTCCAGATCAGCACCTGAGCGCGAGAGGATACGGATCCCGCCCTCTCGTGAAGCCTAGGAGGCCATGATGAGCACCGCTGGTCCCAACCTCTGCCTCTGCGGCTGCGACACCGAGATCGGTGCGGACAGCACTTTCGCGTCCGGACGCGACAGCACGTATATGTGGCGGGTCCTCAAGGAAGACTTCGGCGAGGGTAAGGGCGTCAGCGAGCGCTTCCTCGACTGGTACCTGAAGAACCGCCCTCGGAGGTCATGACGCGGGACTCTCCGAGCGCTGCTGCGACGTGCCCCATTGGAGCCGGGCACCGACATAGAGTCGACCGACTTCAGCACGCCGTCCAGTTTGGGCACCTTGGCAGCGGAGAGCTTCAGGACCAACGCAGCTCGCGGATGTGCCTTGATGGTGGCGACTTCCTCTTGACTCAACAGCTCGATCGCCCTGTCCAGATCGGCTCTGGGCCTGCATGTCTTCGCGAAGCCCCCTGGCTGGGACACGGGGACGACCAGGAACTTTTCTCCTGCTACGCCCGCGGAGACGGCTACGCCGGCGGCGGGTGGCGGGTTTCCAACAGCCGCTGGTGCCGTGACCGGGGGATCTTCAGTACGCGGCGAGCGAATAGGCGACCAGGTTGCCCCAGTGATGATCATTTCCATTAGTCGAGGGCACGAGCGCTGCGAAGCAGGATGTTGGTGGTGAGGGTGTCGGCGTGCAGGGCTGCTCGAAGCGGCTCTTCGGGTGTCGGACCGGGACGCGGATGCCGATTCCGGCGCCGAGGGCCAGCCCTTGTCCGCAGGGGTGGGCAGGTCGTCGGCGGCCGCCTGGTACAGGGCCGGGAGGACGTGAATGCGGGCTGCTGTCGGGGAGACTGCCGGGCTCGGCCTCGGAGCCCCGCAGTGGCGCGCTGTCGGGGGCGGCCAGGAACTACGCATTCCCGCCGGGCTGAACCACCAGTCGCTGCCGTTCTCACATACGGCGGCGACCCGGTCCGACTCGATCGGCGTGCCGTCGAGGATCACATAGGTCGTGCCCCGCGGCAGCAGCGTTCCAGGACCTCCTACAGGTCGGGGCCTGGTCGGCTCGTGCCTGTGACTGTCAGTACGTCAGTGCAGCTTTTGCTGTTCCAGCCATCTGAAGACATCGGACCTCTTGTACTGGACCTTCGCGTTTCTGCCGCGGCCAAGCTTGTAGCCCTTGAGCCCCAGCTTTCGGGCTTCTCTGTATACCCAGCTCTCGGACATGTTGATCATGGCTGCGAGCTCCGAAGTATCCATGAGTATGGGCTCCACAGTGGAGCTGCTGCCCCCGGCAGAATGAGGCCGCGGGGTCTTCTTGGAGCGGTTCCGTCCCGTGTGCATCGGCAGCTCTTCTCCATTCTGTGAGGTGCTCATCGGGGCCCGAGGGTCATTCGTCAAGACGGACGACCGGCCTGGTCGAGGTAGGAGAATGATGCGGAGTATCGCCGGTTTGGCTAACCGGGGAACTCCGGCTATGTTCCGCGCCGCCTCGTGATGCGGCCCCCCGTCGTGGGGTGCTCGAGGGTCCTGTCGGACTCGGCCATGAGCTCCTGGGGGGCCTCCACTCCGAGCCGTGATGGCTGGGCTCGGCGTGATCCCTGTGGGGTCCTTCCTGCCTGACGGGGCGTCAGAAAAGTCAGCAATGGGTCAGCATGAGTCCTGCCAGAGGCTCAAAGATCTGGCAAAACATGCAGGTGGTTGAATTGTTCAACAACCGTCGGCCGGATCGGGAATGCAAACGTCTCTTATGCAAAGTAGTTCCGGGTTTCCTTGTGCTGCCCGGCTCCTGGAGTGCGGCCCTACCAGTTCCCTCGCGTCTGCCGTCCGAAGAGGATGCCGCCCGGTTCGGGCGGTGGAACAGTGCCCGGTTTGAGGGGCCAGGCGATCAGCATGCCCACGATGAAGCCGACCACGTGGGCCGCGTAGGCCACGGTTCCGGCGCCGGTGACGCCCGCGCCGGAGGAGTAGAGCGCCTGCAGCAGGAACCACAGGCCCAGGACGATCCAGGCTGGCAGACGCAGGGGTAGGAAGATGAGGAAGGGGACGAGGACCCAGACGCGGGCCTTCGGGTAGAGGACCAGGTAGGCGCCGAGGACGCCGGCGATGGCGCCCGAGGCGCCGATCAGGGGAGTGGTGGCGTAGGGGTTCGTGAGTGCGAATCCGTATGCGGCCGCGTAGCCGCAGACCAGGTAGAACAGCAGGTACCGCAGATGGCCCATGCGGTCCTCGATGTTGTTCCCGAAGATCCACAGGAAGAGCATGTTGCCCAGCAGGTGCAGCCAGCCGCCGTGCAGGAACATCGCCGTCAGCACGCTCAGCTCGGGCGACTTGTCGTAGCCGGGCGGTCCCACCAGGCAGCCCGGCCCCTGCGGGCCCACCCCCGTGCCGCCGGTGGGCACCAGCCGCGGCATCCGGTGGTGGATCAGCTCCCGCGGCACGGCCGCGTACTGGTCCAGGAACGCCTGCAGATGACAGAACTCCGCCAGACTGCCCCCGCTGCCCGTCAGCGAACCGGCGACACCGGGCGTGAGGAACACGAAGGCGACGAAGTTCGCGGCGATCAGCGCGTACGTCACCCAGGGGGTGCGCCGCGCAGGATTCACGTCATGGACCGGGATGACCACATCCCACGTGTGCCCGCCCGGCCACCGATGGAATCAGCGGCCGTGCTGAACGCCGCCGTCCGGCCGTGCGTATCCCTTCCCGACCGCCCGCGGCGCGCGGAAGGGGCCGCGGGGCCGACGTGAGGAAAACACAAGTGATGAACGACCGAGGGACCGCTGCGATGCAGGCGCTGCCCGACGGCGAGGCGGAACTCACGCTCGTGGTGCGGCTCCCCTGGGAGGACGTCGCCCGGCTCGGCCAGGAGGCGGGACGGCTCGCCGCCCAGAAGCAGCGGCCGGTGACGCTGGACGAGGCGGTGAGCCACCGCCTGCGCTTCACGCGGCCCTCCACGGCGCACGCACGGCCGGCCGGGGAGCAGTCGCCGGCCGTGACCTCCGGCACGTCCGGCGCGTCCACCACCGTCGGCACGTCCGGGACCTCCGCCGCCGCGAGCGTCTCCGGTGGTTCCAGTGCCTCCGTGTCGTCCCTGCCGCCCCGGCCCGCCACCGACCAGGCGCGGCCTCCGGCCGAGCAGGCACGGCAGGCGATCGAACGGATCAACGGGAGCGCGTAGCACCGGCAGGGCGTGTCGGGCCTCCCGTCGTGGCGCGGATCTTCGCCGTCGCCTTGCGGGCCGCCACCAGCACCGGATCCCAGGTGGGGGAGAAGGGCGGCGCGTAGCCCAGGTCCAGCATCGTCATCTGCTCCACCGTCATCCCGGCGGTGAGGGCGACCGCAGCGATGTCGACGCGCTTGCCCGCCCCCTCCCGGCCGACGATCTGGACGCCGAGGAGGCGGCCCGTGCGCAGCTCGGCGAGCATCTTGACCGTCATGGGTGAGGCGTTCGGGTAGTAGCCCGCGCGGCTGGTCGACTCGATGGTGACCGTTTCGAACCGCAGCCCCGCGCGGTGGGCGTCCTTCTCCCGCAGCCCCGTGCGCGCGATCTCCAGGTCGCAGACCTTGCTGACCGCCGTACCGACCACGCCCGGGAAGGTGGCGTAGTCGCCGCCGACGTTCGAGCCGATGATCTGGCCGTGCTTGTTGGCGTGCGTGCCCAGCGGGATGTGCCGCTCCTGCCCGGAGATCAGGTCGAGCACCTCCACGCAGTCGCCGCCCGCCCAGACGTTCTCGTGCCCGCGCACCCGCATCGACCGGTCGGTGAGCAGCCCGCCGTGTTCCCCCAGGGGCAGCCCCGCCGCCCTTGCCAGGCCGGTCTCGGGCCGCACCCCGATGCCGAGCACCACCACGTCCGCCGGGTACCGGGCGTCCGCGGTGGCCACGGCCCGCACCCTGCCGTCGTCCCCGGTGACCAGCCCGGTGACCTCGGCGTCGTTCACCATGGTGATGCCCAGGCCCTCCATCGCCTTGTGCACCAGGAGCCCCATGTCGGGGTCCAGGGTCGCCATGGGTTCCCGGCCCCGGTTGACGACCGTCACCTCGTAGCCGCGGTTGATCATCGCCTCGGCCATCTCCACGCCGATGTACCCGGCACCGACGACCACCGCGCGGCGGCCCTCGGTGCGGGCCAGCGTGTCCAGCAGCGCCTGGCCGTCGTCCAGGGTCTGCACGCCGTGCACCCCGGGGGCGTCCATGCCGGGCAGCTCCGGGCGGACCGGCCGCGCGCCGGTCGCGATCACGAGCTTGTCGTACGACGTCCAGGACTCGGCCCCCGACTCGACGTCCCGCGCGCGTACCCGCCCCCGGTCCGGGTCGATCTCCGTGACCTCGGTGCGCAGCCGCAGGTCGATGTCCCGCGCGCGGTGCTCCTCGGGCGTACGGGCGATCAGCATGTCCCGGTCGGTGATGTCGCCGCCCACCCAGTAGGGGATGCCGCAGGCCGAGAACGAGGTGAAGCGACCGCGCTCGAACGCCACGATCTCCAGCTCGTCCGGCCCCTTCAGCCGACGCGCCTGGGACGCCGCGGCCATCCCCGCGGCGTCCCCGCCGATCACCACCAGACGCTCCCGCGCGCCCGGGATCGCGGACGTGCGCGTGTTCGTACCTGTACCCGTACTCGTGCTCCGGCTCGTGTGCTCGCTCGTGCTCATACGAACACGCTACGGGGGCCGCGCACTTCGGGTCCGTCCTACGGGGTCTCCTCCGGCGCTCGAGCCGGCGCGGGCCGCGTGCGGCGGTGCAGCCCGGGGCGTACGGCCTTCAGCCACAGGAGGGCGAGCAGCGCCGCCACCGCCGCGAACGGCAGCACCGCGCCCAGCGCCACCGCGATCCAGCGCAGCATCGTCACGAACGCCCCCCAGCCGCCGGCGAGCGCGTCCAGGAACCCGGGGTCGTCGTCCTTCGCGGGGCGCTCCACCGGCGTCTCGGACAGGGTCAGGGTGATGGTGGCGAGGCTGGTGCGGTCCTTCAGGGACTCCCGCCGGGCGAGCAGCGCCTCCAGGTCGGCCTGGCGGGTGCTGAGTTCGCCCTCCAGGGTGACCACGTCGCTGAGCCGGGTGGCCCGGTCCATCAGTTCGCGGATCCGGACCACGCTGGCGCGCTGCGTCTTGATCCGGCTCTCCACGTCGACGACCTGGTCGGTGACGTCCTCCGCCTTCGCGCGGCGTTCGACGAGCTTGCCGGCGCCCTCGAGCTCCGTGAGCACCGCGTCGTACTTCTCCACGGGTACGCGCAGCACCACGCGCGTGCGCTCATGGCCCTTCCCGTCCCGACGGGTGGTCTCGTCGCCGACGTAGCCGCCCGCGTTCTCGGTGGCCGTGCGGGCCTCGTCCAGGGCCTTCGGCGCGTCCTCGACCTGCACGGTCAGCGAGGCGGTGCGGATGATGTGGGCCGTGCCGCTCCTGTTCGAGGGCGGCGCGGTGGCCCGCGAGCCGTCCGCCGACGAGCCGCCGGGCGCCCCGCCCTTCGCTGCTTCCCCCGCCGCTTCCTCCGTGCCCGCCGGGGCGTCCGCCTGCGGGGCGGCGGCCTTCTGGCCGGCGGCCGAGGCCGCGTCGGAGTCGGTGTCCGAGGCGCCGCATCCGGTCAGGGCGAGAGCGGCGGCCAGCAGCAGACCGGCCATCGCGTGAACCGGTCGGCCGGCGCGTACGGCGCGTACGGCGCGTGCGGGTCGTCGTGTGTGCATGAGGGTTCCCCCCAGGGATCGTGACCACTGACGTTCCTTCGACGCCTGGGGCGGGCCGAACGTTGACGCGAAACGGTTCCGAAGCGGTCACGGTAGGGACTCGTCAGGGCCGGACGGCCCTGGTGAGACCGCGGGGCGGGTCTGAGAGGGTGGAGCCATGAGCGGATCACGTGCGGGCGCGGAACAGCAGGTCGTCGTCGTGGGAGCCGGCATCGCCGGCCTGGCCGCCGCGCACCGGCTGCTCGGACGCGGGGTGCGGGTGACCGTGCTGGAGGCCTCGGACCGGGTCGGGGGCAAGCTGCTGCCCGGCGAGATCGCGGGCGCACGCGTGGACCTCGGCGCCGAGTCGATGCTGGCCCGCCGCCCGGAGGCGGTGACCCTCGCCCGTGAGGTGGGTCTCACCGACCGGCTCCAGCCCCCGGCCACCGCGACGGCCTCGTTGTGGACCCGCGGCGCCCTGCGTCCCATGCCCAAGGGCCATGTCATGGGCGTCCCCGGCACGGCCGCCGCCCTGGCCGGTGTGCTCTCCGACGAGGGCCTGGCCCGGATCGAGCGCGATGCCGAACTGCCCCGTACCGAGGTCGGCGAGGACATCGCCGTCGGGGAGTACGTGGCGGCCCGGCTGGGCCGCGAGGTCGTCGACCGACTGGTCGAGCCCCTGCTGGGCGGGGTGTACGCGGGCGACGCGTACCGCATCTCGATGCGTGCGGCGGTCCCCCAGCTGTTCGAGGCCGCACGCTCCCACACCTCCCTGACCGAAGGGGTACGGGAGATCCAGGCCAGGGCCGTCGCCGCGCAGCAGACCGGCCCGGTGTTCATGGGCATCGAGGGCGGAGTGGGCACCCTCCCGCTCGCCGTCGCCGAGTCGGTGCGGGCGCGCGGCGGGGAGATCCGCACCGGCACCCCGGTCACCGAACTGCGCCGGGAGCCGGCCGGCGGCTGGCGGGTGGTCGCCGGGGAGCGGGAGCTGCACGCCGACGCGGTCGTCGTCGCCGCGCCCGCCCCGGAGGCCGCGCGGCTGCTGCGCGCCGAGGCCCCCGGGGCCTCCGCCGAGCTCACCGGTGTCGAATACGCCTCCATGGCGCTCATCACGCTCGCCTACCGCCGCGCGGAGACCGGCCTTCCCGCCGGCAGCGGGTTCCTGGTGCCGCCGGTCGACGGCCGCACCATCAAGGCGTCCACGTTCGCCTCGCACAAATGGGGCTGGATCGCCGAGGAGGACCCCGGCCTCACCGTCCTGCGCACCTCCGTCGGCCGGCACGGCGAGACGGAGATCCTCCGCCGCGACGACGCCGACCTCGTCGAGGTCTCCCGGCACGACCTGAAGGCCGCCACCGGCCTGGACGCCACCCCCGTGGCCACCCGCGTCACCCGCTGGCACGACGGGCTGCCCCAGTACCCCGTCGGCCACCACGCGCGCGTGGCGCGCGTCCGCGAGCACCTCGCCGCCCTCCCGGGGCTGGCCGTGTGCGGCGCGGCCTACGACGGCGTCGGCATCCCCGCGTGCATCGCGAGCGCGTACGCCGCCGTCGACCAGATCCACGGTGACCTGCCG
Organism: Streptomyces sp. M2CJ-2; assembly: GCF_016757295.1. Lineage (NCBI taxonomy): Bacteria > Bacillati > Actinomycetota > Actinomycetes > Kitasatosporales > Streptomycetaceae > Streptomyces > Streptomyces sp. M2CJ-2. The sequence continues at coordinate 8,378 of NZ_JAESIF010000119.1, forward strand.
CACGGCGTGCGGCAGGTCACCACCGACCCGATGCAAAGCCTCCACAGAGGCGCAGGAGAATAAGGGACATGAGCGACGCCACCACCACCCCCGACCCCGCACGGATCCCGAACAAGGGCAAGCTGGCCAAGGACCTCAACGAGGTCATCCGCTACACCCTATGGTCCGTCTTCAAGCTGAAGGACGTGCTGCCCGAGGACCGCGCCGGGTACGCCGACGAGGTCCAGGAGCTGTTCGACCAGCTCGCCGCCAAGGACGTCGTCGTCCGCGGGACGTACGACGTCTCCGGTCTGCGCGCCGACGCCGATCTCATGATCTGGTGGCACTCCGAGAGCAGCGACCAGCTCCAGGAGGCGTACAACCTGTTCCGCCGCACCGAGCTGGGCCGGGCCCTCGAGCCGGTGTGGTCGAACATGGCACTGCACCGCCCCGCCGAGTTCAACCGCTCGCACATCCCGGCGTTCCTCGCCGACGAGGAGCCCCGCGCGTACGTGAGCGTGTACCCCTTCGTGCGCTCCTACGACTGGTACCTGCTGCCCGACGAGGACCGCCGCCGCATGCTCGCCGACCACGGCAAGATGGCCCGCGGCTTCCCCGACGTGCGCGCCAACACGGTCCCCTCGTTCTCCCTCGGCGACTACGAGTGGGTCCTCGCCTTCGAGGCCGACGAGCTGTACCGCATCGTCGACCTCATGCGGCACCTGCGCGGCTCCGAGGCCCGGATGCACGTCCGTGAGGAGATCCCGTTCTACACGGGCCGCCGCAAGGACATCGCCGAACTGGTCGCCGGCCTCGCCTGATCAGGCGGCGGGCCGGGGCTCCGGTTCCGTCTCCGTACGCGGCTCCGGCCCCGGTTCCGCCCGTGGCTCCGGTTCCGGGCGCGGCGCGCAGGACGCGCGCCGCCCCGGGACCCGGCCGGTCAGCAGGTACGCCTCCAGGTGGCCGTTCACACAGGCGTTGGGGCCGCCCGCGACACCATGGGTACCGGTGTCCCGCTCGGTCACCAGCGCCGAACCCGCGAGCCGCCGGTGCAGCTCCAGCGCCCCCTCGTACGGGGTCGCCGCGTCCCGCTCGGCCGCCAGGATCAACGTCGGCGGCAGCTCACCCGCCCCGGCCCGGACGTCCAGCGGCTGCTGCCGGGGCGCAGGCCAGAAGGCGCACGGCAGATTCGTCCACACGTTGGCCCAGGTCTCGAACGGGGCCCGGCGGGCCAGCCGGGTGTTGTCCCGGTCCCACACCGCCCAGTCCGTCGGCCAGGGCGCGTCGTTGCACTCCACGGCGACGTAGACCGCGCGCGCGTTCTCCGTCTCCACCGCCGCCTCGGGCTGCGGCTCCGCCTGCTCGATCAGCGGCCCCGGATCGCCCTTCAGATAGGCCGACAGGGCGTGCGCGCGATGCGGCCAGTGGTCGTCGTAGTACCCGGTCTGCAGGAACGCCGACTGCAACTGCCCCGGCCCCACCTTCCCGCCCGCCGGTTCCCGCGCGAGCCGCGCGCTCACCTTCTCGTAGCTGCGGTGCACCTTCGCGGGTGTGTCGCCGAGCCCGTACACGTCGTGGTGCCTGGCCGCCCACGTCCGGAAGTCCGCCCAGCGGTCCTCGAACGCCGCCGACTGGTCGAGGTTGTTGCGGTACCAGATCTGCTCCGGGTCCGGGTGCACCGCCGAGTCGAACACCATCCGCCGGACGTGCGAGGGGAACATCGTGGCGTACAGCGCCCCGAAGTAGGTCCCGTACGACGCCCCCATGAACGTCAGCCGGGGCTCCTTCAACGCGGCGCGCAGCACGTCCAGATCGCGCGCGTTGTTCAGGGAGTGGTAGTGCCGGAGCGCGCCGCCGGCCCGCTCCGCGCAGCCGCGCGCGTACGCCCTGGCCCGCGCGACGCGCTCGCGCTTGTATGACTCCGAGGGGTGCGTCGGCGCCCGCGTGGGGCCCTGGACGGACTTCTCCGGGTCCACGCAGGACAGCGGCGCGGACCGGCCCACCCCGCGCGGGGCGTAGCCGACGAGGTCGTAGGCCCCCGCGATCCGCTTCCACTCGGGGAGCAGGCCGATGAGCGGGAAGTACGTGCCGTCGGCGCCCGGCCCGCCCGGGTTGTGGACCAGGGCGCCCTGCCGGGGCACCCTGCGCTTGCCGTTGTCCGGGTCCTTCCCGGTGGCCCGGACGCGGCTGACGGCGAGTTCGATCTGCCTGCCGTGCGGATGGGCGTAGTCGAGCGGGACGGTGACCGTGCCGCACTCGATGGTGCCGGGCAGGTCCTGCGCGTCCGGGCAGGCGCCGAACCCGATGCCCTCGGCCGCGGCGCGCGCGGCGGCCACCGCGGTGCCGCGCAGCTCGGTCGCGCCGGGAGCGTCCGGGGC
>NZ_JAESIF010000012.1:0-146946 GCF_016757295.1 Streptomyces sp. M2CJ-2
GGTGTTCTACCAGCTCGGCCGCCCTCGCCGGATGCGGGCATCGGAACCGAGATCACGACCCCGAACAGGCCCTAGCGCCTGTCCGACGGCTGTACGTGAGTGACGGCTGTACGTGAGTGGGGGCGCCCGGTGTTCTCCGGGCGCCCCCACTCACGTACTCGGCTGCGGAACTCAGGGGCGGCGGTGCCGGCCGGTCGTCGTCGCCCCGCCGTTCTCCGTCTCCGCCTCGCGGGCGGCCTTGCGCTCCTCCTCGGCCCGCTCCTCCGCCTCCATCTCCGCGAACACGTCGATCGGCGGCGGCGCCTTCGCCAGGAACACCCACGTCAGGTACACGGCGAGCAGGAACGGCGGGATCTTCAGGGCGACCAGGACCCAGCCCAGCTGCGTCGTGTCCGCCCACCAGTACAGCGGGAACAGGATCGCGCTCTTGCCGAGCAGGATCAGGCCCCAGGCCCAACTGGCCTTGGTGTAGGCCTTCTTGCGGCCCGGGTTACGGGTGCGCCAGGAGAGGTTCTCCCGGAAGACGGGGCCCAGCATCAGGCCGATCAGCGGGACACCGGCCATCGCGGTGACGATGTACGCCAGGGCCAGGCCCAGGGTGTAGAGCATGCCCGGCAGGTAGAAGTCCTTGGCGTTGCCGGTCATCATCGCGAAGACCACACCGAAGCCGACGCCGAAAACTCCGCTGAAGGCGTGTTTGACGGTGTCCTTCATCGCCAGCCGGACCACGACCATCACCAGCGACACGGCGAGCGCCGCGATCGCCGACATGTGCAGGTCCTTGTTGATCGTGTAGATGCTGACGAAGAGGAGTCCGGGCAGCACCGTCTCGACCATGCCCCGCACTCCGCCGAACGCCTCGAACAGGGCGGCCTCGGTCACCGCCTTGGCGTCGTCGGCGGATGTGTCTTCGGTTGTCGGCTTGTCGAGCGACGTCACCGGCTACTCCCGTCCGAGGGGTCTCAGTTCGTATTTCGGATTGAACAGCACCCGGCGCCCCCTGCTCATGGCGATGCGGCCCGATGCGATCAGCTTGCGCCCCGGTTCGATCCCGACGATGGAGCGCCGGCCGAGCCACACCACGTCCAGCGCGGCGGAGCCGTCGAACAGTTCGGCCTCCAGTGCCGGGACCCCCGCGCGCGGCCGGAGCGTGACCGTGCGCAAGGTACCAGTAACCGTGACGATCTGCCGGTCCTGACAGTCGTCTATCCGCGTGCAGCCCGCGGTCTCCGTGTCCTCACGCAGTTCCTCGGACTCCAGGTCCTCCTGCGACGAGGAGAGCCGATCGAGCATACGCCGGAACCGGCCCGCCGGTTTGTCCGAGCGAGGAACAGCACTCATGCCTGAAAGCGTACCGGGGTGCTCCGACGGTTACGTACCCCCTGGTGGCCCGGCTCGAACCGCCGGGGCACGCGTTCACCGGAGCGGGCGTTCACCGCTCGAAGCGGTAGCCCATGCCCGGCTCGGTGATGAAGTGCTTCGGGTGGGACGGGTCGGCCTCCAGCTTGCGGCGCAGCTGCGCCATGTACACGCGCAGGTAGTTGGTCTCCGTCCCGTACGAGGGCCCCCAGACCTCCTTGAGCAGCTGCTTCTGCGCGACCAGGCGGCCGCCGTTGCGCACCAGCACCTCCAGCAGATGCCATTCGGTGGGGGTCAGCCGTACGTCCTTGCCGTCCCGGTGCACCTTCTTCGCGGCCAGGTCGACGGTGAACCCGTCGGTCTCCACCCTCAGGTCGTCCTCGCCGGAGGGCTCGGCCCGGCGCACGGCGGCGCGGAGCCTGGCCAGCAGCTCGTCCATGCCGAAGGGCTTGGTGACGTAGTCGTCGGCTCCCGCGTCGAGCGCCTGCACCTTCTCGTCGGAGGCCTGCCGGGCGGAGAGCACCAGGATCGGCACCCGGGTCCAGCCGCGCAGTCCCCTGATCACCTCGACGCCGTCCATGTCGGGCAGGCCCAGGTCGAGGACGACCACGTCGGGGTGGCGGGCGGCGGCCAGGCGGAGGGCCTCGGCGCCGTCCTGGGCGGCGTCGACCTCGTACGAGCGGGCCTTGAGGTTGATCACGAGGGCGCGCACGATCGCCGGCTCGTCGTCGACCACCAGCACACGGGTCATGAGGACTGCCTTTCAGGTCTTTCCGGTTCTGCGGGACGGACCGGCTCCGCGGGGCGACCGGGTTCCGTTTCGGCGGGGCGGCCGGGTCCCGGTGGTGTTACCGCCGCGCGGAGGGTCAGCGTCATGGTGAGGCCGCCCCCGGGGGTGTCGTCCGCGTTCAGCGAGCCGCCCATGGCCTCCACGAAGCCACGCGCCACCGCCAGGCCGAGGCCCACACCGGCACCGCGCGGGGCGTCACCATAACGCTGGAAGGGCTCGAAGATGCGCTCCTTCGCGTCGTCGGGGACGCCGGGGCCGCGGTCGACCACCCGCACCTCGACCCGGTCGGCGAGCGCGCTAGCGGCGACCAGGACGGTGGTGCCGGACGGAGCGTACTTGACGGCGTTCTCGACCAGGTTGGCCACCGCCCGCTCCAGCAGGCCGGGGTCGACGGCGACCATGGGCAGCGTCTCCGGGATGTCCAGGGCGACGCTGCCCTCGGGGACCCCGCCGAGGGCCATGGGCACCACCTCGTCCAGGTCGAGTTCGCGGATCAGCGGGGTGACCGTGCCGGTGTTCAGCCGGGACATGTCGAGCAGGTTCCCCACCAGGTGGTCCAGCCGGTCGGCGCCGCCCTCGATGCCCTCCAGCAGCTCGGCCCGGTCCTCGGGCGACCAGTCGACGTCCTCGGAGCGCAGCGAGGAGACCGCCGCCTTGATCCCGGCGAGCGGGGTGCGCAGGTCGTGGCTGACGGCGGCCAGCAGGGCGGTGCGGATGCGGTTGCCCTCGGCGAGGGTGCGCGCCCGGTCGGCCTCGGCGCGCAGCCGCCGGCGGTCCAGGGCGGCGGCGGCCTGGGCCGCGAAGGCGCCCAGCACCCTGCGGTCCTCGGCGGGCAGGACCCGGCCGGTCAGCACGAGCGCCATGTGGTCCCCGACCGGAACGTCCACGTCCGCGTCGTCGGGCCGTTCGAGGACCGGTCCCGTACCGGCCCGCCCGGCGCAGGTCCAGGGCTCGATGTCGCCGGCGCGTTCCAGCAGCGCCGCCGACTCCATGCCGAAGGTCTCGCGGACCCGTTCCAGCAGCGCCTCCAGACCGGTCTCGCCGCGCAGCACGTTGCCGGCCAGGAAGGAGAGGATCTCCGACTCGGCGCGCAGCCGGGCCGCCTGATGGGTGCGGCGGGCGGCGAGGTCGACCACGGACGCCACCGCCGCACCGACGGCGACGAAGATCACGATGGCGACGATGTTCTTCGGGTCGGAGACCGTCCAGCGGTGCAGGGGCGGGGTGTAGAAGTAGTTCAGCAGCAGCGAGCCGAAGGCCGCCGAGGCCAGGGCCGGCCGCAGGCCGCCGAGCAGGGCCGCCGCCACGGTCAGCGCCAGGAACAGCAGCATGTCGTTGGCCAGGCCCGGGTCGAAGGCGTTGAGCAGCAGGGCCAGCACCGCGGGACCCGCCACTCCGACCGCCCAGCCCCACGCCACCCGTGACCTCCCGAGCCGGGCGCCCCGCGCCACCGGAAGTCCGCGTCCCTTGGCGATCGCCTCGTGGGTGACGATGTGCACGTCCAGGTCGGGGCCGGAGTCCCGCGCGACGGTCGCGCCGACGCCGGGGCCGAAGACGTACTGCCACGCCTTGCGGCGCGAGGAGCCCAGCACGATCTGGGTGGCGTTCGCCGCGCGCGCGAAGGCGAGCAGGGCGGCCGGGATGTCGTCCCCGACGACGTGGTGGAAGGTGCCGCCCAGGTTCTCCACCAGGGTCCGCTGTTCGGCCAGCTCCCCCGGCGAGGCGGCGGTGAGTCCGTCGCCGCGGGCGATGTAGACCGCGAGCACCTCGCCCCCGGCGCCCTTCTCCGCGAGCCGCGCGGCACGGCGGATCAGGGTGCGGCCCTCGGGGCCGCCGGTCAGGCCGACCATGATCCGTTCGCGTGAGCCCCAGATGGCCGAGACGTCGTGCTCGCTGCGGTACCGCTGCAGGTACTCGTCGACCCGGTCGGCCACCCACAGCAGCGCGAGCTCTCTCAGCGCGGTGAGGTTGCCGGGGCGGAAGTAGTTCGACAGGGCCGCGTCGACCTTGTCCGGCTGGTAGACGTTGCCGTGCGCCATCCGGCGGCGCAGCGCCTCGGGCGTCATGTCGACCAGCTCTATCTGTTCGGCCCGCCGTACCACCTCGTCCGGTACGGTCTCCCGCTGCCGTACGCCGGTGATCGACTCCACGACGTCGCCGAGGGACTCCAGGTGCTGGATGTTGAGGGTCGACAGCACGTCGATCCCGGCGGCCAGCAGTTCCTCCACGTCCTGCCAGCGCTTGGCGTTGCGCGCGCCGGGCACATTGGTGTGGGCGAGTTCGTCGACGAGGACCACCTGGGGGCGGCGGGCGAGGACGGCGTCGAGGTCCATCTCGGGGAGGACGGCGCCGCGGTGCTCCAGCTCCTTGCGCGGTATCTGTTCGAGGCCGTCCAGCAGCGCCTTGGTGCGCGGCCGGTCGTAGTGCTCGACGAACCCCACCACGCAGTCGGTGCCCCGCTCGACACGGCGCTGCGCCTCGGACAGCATCGCGTACGTCTTGCCGACGCCCGGTGCCGCGCCGAGGTGGATCCGAAGTCTGCCGCGTCCCATCGGACCTCTTTCGAGGGAACCACCGGCTTCAGCCGGTGGGGGAATCGAATCCCTGATGTACGTTTCTGGTGTCCCGCAAGGGATCGGTTCGGGCTGGACCGCAACCCTCGGGTTGGAAGCCCCCTTCCTTCGGGAGGGTGAGCGGAGTCACGCCCTCATTGTCTTCCGGTCTGAGGGCAGCGCTGTCCGGGTGGCCCCTGCTGCCCGTGCAGACTCGACCCTACGGTCGTCCGGCGCGGCGAAAGGTGCTGGTCGGGGTGGGGAGCGCGTCCTTGACGGAACCCTGATGGACGCCGCCGGACGCCGACGGGCTCGGCCGAACGCCGCCGGCCGGCCACCAGGGCCCGTCAGGTTCTGTCATTTCCTGTCAGTGTTCGACGATCTCGCCGTCGCCGAGTTCCAGGACGCGGTCGGCGAGGTCGAGCAGGGTCGCGTCGTGCGTGGCGACGACCGCGGTGACCCGCTCACTGCGTACGACCGCGCGCAGCAGTTCCATCACGGAGTGCCCGGTCTCCGCGTCGAGCTGACCGGTCGGCTCGTCGGCGATGAGCAGGGCCGGGTTGTTGGCGAGGGCGCGGGCGATGGCGACCCGCTGCTGCTGGCCGCCGGACAGCTCGCCCGGCCGCTGTGCCGCGTGGTCGGCGAGGCCCACCAGGGACAGCAGCAGGTCCACGCGTTCCTCGCGCTCGCGCGGGTCGGCGCGGCGCAGCCGGAGCGGGACCCCCACGTTCTCGGCCGCGGTGAGGATGGGGATGAGCCCGAAGGACTGGAAGACGAAGCCGATCCGGTCCCGGCGCAGGGCGAGCAGCCCGTTCTCGTCCAGGTCGGCGATGTCGAGCCCGCCGACGGTGACCCGCCCCTCGTCCGGGGTGTCGAGACCGCCGACGATGTTGAGCAGGGTGGTCTTGCCGGATCCCGAGCGCCCCTTGAGGGCGACCAGCTCACCGCGCGGTACGTCGAAGGAGACACCGCGCAGGGCGTGGACCGCGGCGGCTCCGGTGCCGTAGGACTTGTGCACGTTCTCGACGCGCACCATGGTCTCGGTGACCACCTGGCCGACCGCCTGGCTCATTCGCCCGCCCTCCCCCGGGTACCGGTCGCGCGCCTCGCCGCCGGACCGGGCCGCCAGTATCGCTGCCGGGCGCCCTGCCGATCAACGGGTCGGAGCGGGTGGGACGGGCGGGGGCCGCACCCGACCGGGTGCGGCCCCCGCTCCGCCCGACTGACTCGACGGGCTCAGCGGACCTCGGTGATCTCCGGGCCGCGCGCCAGCTGCCCCATGCCGCCCGCGAAACGGGAGCCTTCGGAGCCCTCGTCCTGCTGCACACCCTCGGGGACCATCTGGGCGTCGTTCGGCAGCTTCAGGACGATCGGGTCGCGCGGCGCCATCGGGCCGTCCCCGCGCACCACGACCGTGTCCCGGAAGATCTGCTCCAGCAGCCCGGCGGCCTGCGGCTGCACCGCGCCCTGACCCGAGATCACCCCGCGCAGGAACCAGCGCGGGCCGTCCACGCCGACGAACCGTACGACCTGGAAACCGCCCGTGCCGTCCGGCAGTTGGACCGGCACCTGGGCGCGCAGCTCCCAGCCCAGCGGACCCTCGACCTCGTCGATGATGCCGCCCTGCTGGGTGATGCCGGACGCGATCTCCTCGCGGACCTCGCTCCAGATGCCCTCGCGCTTGGGGGCCGCGAAGCCCTGCAGCTGGATGGCACTGTCGTGCACCACGACGGTGGCCGCGACGATCGCGTCGCCCGCGACCTCGACCCGCAGCTCCATGCCGTCCACGCCGGGCACGAACAGGCCGCCCAGGTCGACCCGGCCCTCGCCGGGCGCGCTCACCTCGGAACTGTCCCAGGGCCCGTCGGGCCGCGGTGCGGGCTCGAGCCTCAGTCGCTCGCGCTCGCCTTCCGCCTCCGTGTCGACACCGTCGACGACCTGCTCGGCCTCGCCGGCCGCGTCCTCGGCGGCATCCCTCTTCTTGCGACGTCCGAACACGTCACTGTCCTTCCCGGTCGGATACGACCGAAGCGTATCGATTCCCACCCGCTGTGCCGCCTTCGGCGGCCTGAACGCTTGTGCCGCTCTTACCTTCCACCGCGGCATGGCCGCCGGTGGACCCGAAGCCCCCCTCGGCCCGTACCGAGCGGGACAGTTCCGCGACCGGCACGAAACGGACCCGCTCGACCTGCTGGACGACCAGTTGGGCAATCCGGTCGAAGCGCTCGAACCGCACGGTCTCGCGCGGGTCGAGATTCACCACGATCACCTTGATCTCCCCACGGTACCCGGCATCAACCGTCCCCGGGGCATTCACCAGGGCGACGCCGCAGCGCGCGGCAAGACCGGATCGCGGGTGCACGAAGGCCGCGTACCCCTCCGGCAGGGCCACAGACACCCCGGTGGGCAGAACGGCCCGCTCGCCGGGCGCCAGTTCGCACGCCTCGGTGGTGCGCAGATCGGCTCCCGCGTCACCGGGGTGCTCGTACGCCGGAAGCGGTACGTCCGGGTCGACGCGCCGGAGCAGTACCCGGAGTTCGCCGCGGCGGGGCTCGCTCACGGGTTCACCTCGAAGGCACGGACGCGGCGGACCTGGTCCGGGTCCTCCATGGCGGCCCGGATCTCCTCGGGGCGGCCGTGGTCGATGAAGTGGTCGACCTTGACCTCGATGAAGAGCGCGTCGGCGCGGACGGCGACCGGGCCGTCGGGGCCGCCGATGCGTCCGGTGGCGGTGGAGTAGATCTTCCGGCCCGCCACCGCGGTCACCTCCGCCTCCAGATGGAGCGTGGTGTCGACCGGCACGGGCTGGACGAAGTCGGTCTCGAGCCTGCCGGTCACGGCGATCGTCCGCAGCAGCCAGTTCAGCGAGCCGAGCGTCTCGTCCAGGGCGCTGGTGAGCACCCCGCCGTGCGCCAGGCCGGGGGCGCCCTGGTGGGCGGGCCGCACGGTGAACGCGGCGGTGACCGAGACCCCTTCGCCGGCCCGCGCCTCGAGGTGCAGTCCGTGGGACTGCCCGCCACCACAGCCGAAACACTGGTCGTAGTGCGCGCCCAGGAGCTCACCGGGTGCGGGCGCGTCCGGGTGGCGCACCGGTTCCACGGCATCGGCGGGGGGCTGGAGAACTGAGGAAGTACCACTCACAGGCGCAGACCTTACCCGCGCGTCGGCCGTCCCCCGACACCTGCCAAGCTGGATCCATGCAGCTCTCCGCCGCCCCGTACGAAGAACGCCTGACCGCGCCCCGCTCCTGGTGGCTGATCTCCTTGCTCGCGGGTGTCTCGCTGGCCCTGATCGTGCTGCCGCTCGGCACCCTGCCGATGCTCGGCGGCCTGGCCGTCGGCAGCGCCGCGGCGGCGGTCGTGGTCAGCGCGTACGGCTCGGCACGCATCCGGGTCGTGGGCGGCCTGCTGATCGCCGGTGAGGCGAGGATCCCGGTGACGGCACTGGGCGAGGCGGAGGTCCTGGACGCCGAGGAGGCCCGCGCCTGGCGCACCCACCGGGCGGACCCGCGCTGCTTCATGCTGCTGCGGGCCTACATCCCGGGGGCGGTGCGGGTGGAGATCACCGACCCGGAGGACCCGACGCCGTACGCCTTCCTGTCGACGCGTGAGCCGCAGCGGCTGGCGGAGGCACTGCGGGCGGCGAAGGCCGCCGCCTAAGCAGGGCCTGGCAGGGCTGAGCCGGGCCGGCAGCACGGGGCCGGTGGGGTTCAGGGGGCTCCGCGTCCGCCCTCCTCGCCGGTGAACCTGCCCAGGTCCAGGGCGTCGGCCGGGGTCTCGAGGGCCGGGAGCGCGGGCAGGGCGTCCCAGGGGACCTGGATCCTGCGCAGGTCGGCCTGGATGCGGGCGGCGAGCTTTCTGGTGTCCCTGCGGTTCATGACCGCGCCGACGGCGGCTCCCACCAGGAACGGCATGAGGTTCGGCAGGTTGCGCACGGTGCGCTTCATGATCCGCTGGCGCAGTTCGCGCTTCATCCGGCTGTTCATCACCGCGCTCACGGTGGAGGGCTTGGTCGCCTCGATTCCGCGCTCCTGCGACCAGGCGTTCAGGTACGCGGTGCTGCGCTGGGCGAGGCTGCCCGCGGGTCGTACGCCGTAGACCTCGTGGAGTTCGGCGATCAGTTTCAGTTCGATCGCGGCGACGCCGGTGACCTCGGCGGCCAGCTCCGTCGGCATCGCGGGCGGCACGGGCATCATCGCCGCCGCGCCGACTCCGGCCCCGACCGTCGCCGTGGCCCTCGCCGCGCCCGCCACGAGCTTGTCCGCGAGTTCCTCGGGACCGAGCCCGGGGAACTGCCCCCGCAGCGTCTGCAGGTCCCTCACGGGCACCCGCGGGGCCATGTCGATGATCCGGTCCGTGAGATACGCCAGGCCCGCACGCGCGCGGGCACCGCCCTTGCGGGCGCCTTCCCTGGCCTTTTCCCGGAACGCCCCGGCCCGTCGGCGGGCCACCGGTGCGGTGGTGGTGACCTCCGCGGATACCGGGAGGTCACCCCGGTCGACTGCGAGTTCGAGCGAGGCCGCCCCGGTGTCGGTTGAGCCTCGCTCGTCATCACGCGTGTCGCGCTGAGGGCCGCCCTGCGGCCCCGAGTCCGCTTCCCTCAGGAGGAAGCGGCGCTTCCGAGGAGGGGTCGAGCCAGTCACGGCCGACCCGCCCTCAGTCGCAGTCGCGGCAGATCGGCTGACCGTTCTTCTCCCGGGCCAGCTGGCTGCGGTGGTGCACGAGGAAGCAACTCATGCACGTGAACTCGTCCTGCTGCTTGGGCAGGACCCGGACGGCCAGCTCCTCGTTCGAGAGGTCCGCCCCGGGCAGCTCGAGGCCTTCGGCCGCCTCGAACTCGTCGACGTCCACGGCCGAGGCCGACTTGTCGTTACGGCGGGCCTTCAGCTCTTCAAGACTGTCCGAGTCGACGTCGTCGTCGGTCTTGCGTGGAGTGTCGTAATCGGTTGCCATTGTCGCTCTCCCCCTCTGGGTGTATGCGGTGTCTCCAGCGCACTAACGCGTGAGAGGCCGGACTTGTGCCCGACCTGAGGCGGAGATTTTGCCTCACATCAAGGTCTGTTACTCAATCGACACCCAACCGAACTCCTCACGAGTGATCGGCGTGGATGCGATGGGGACCGTACACGGTCCGAACGCGGCACTTCAAAGCCGCCCCACCGTGTACTTCCCGTGATCAGGGCTCCCGAAAACCGGGACCTTACCGGCCTTTCGACGGGTTCATGATCACGGAGAGTGGACGGACCGGGAAACGCTCTTGTGAGCGATCCCACACGGGGGCGACGGAGACACTCTTCGAAAATTCTGCCGAAAGCGAACTTTCCCGTGTGCCGGCGACATGATGTCAGATCGGCAGGGTGACCCGCATCACGAGCCCGCCCCCCTCTCGCGGCTGGGCGTAGATGTGCCCGCCGTGCGCCCGCGCCACCGACCGGGCGATGGAAAGCCCCAGCCCGACCCCCTTGTCGCTGCCCGTCCGCTCGGTGCGCAACCGCCGGAAAGGCTCGAACAAATTGTCGATCTCGTACGCCGGGACCACCGGGCCGGTGTTGGTCACCACCAGGACCGCCTGTCCGTGCTGGACCTGGGTGGTGACCTCCACCCATCCCCGCTCGGCCACGTTGTAGCGCACGGCGTTCTGCACCAGGTTCAGCGCGATCCGCTCCAGCAGTACGCCGTTGCCCTGGACGACCGCGGGCTTGTGGTCGCCGCGGATCTCCACGCCCTTGGCCTGCGCCTCGGCGTGCACCTGGTCGATGGCCTGGGAGGCCACCTCGGCGAGATCCACCGGCTTGCGCTCGACGATCTGGTTGTCGCTGCGCGCGAGCAGCAGCAGGCCCTCGACGAGCTGTTCGCTGCGCTCGTTGGTGGCCAGCAGCGTCTTGCCGAGCTGCTGGAGCTCCACCGGCGCGTTCGGGTCGGAGAGGTGCACCTCGAGGAGTGTGCGATTGATCGCCAACGGGGTGCGCAGTTCGTGCGAGGCGTTGCCGACGAAGCGCTGCTGGGCGGTGAAGGCCCGCTGCAGCCGCTCCAGCATGTCGTCGAAGGTGTCGGCCAGCTCCTTGAGCTCGTCGTCCGGGCCGTCCAGCTCGATCCGGCGGGACAGGTCGGAGCCCGCCACCGCGCGTGCGGTGCGGGTGATCCGGCCCAGCGGCGACAGCACGCGGCCGGCCATCGCGTATCCGAAGGCGAAGGCGATGATCGCGAGGCCGAGCAGGGCCAGGAGGGAACGGCTGAGCAGGTTGTCCAGGGCGTGCTGGCGCTGCTTGTTGACGCACTCGTTCAGCGCCCTGTTCAGCTCGTCCGCGGGCAGCTGAGCGCTGCGCAGCTGGCAGGTGTCGCTGGCCACCTGTCCGGAGAGGATCCGAAAGGGCAGGTCACTGCCCACTCTCAGCGCGTTCGCGGCGAACAGGTAGATGATCGACAGCAGCAGGATGCCCGCGATCAGGAACATGCCGCCGTAGAGCAGGGTGAGCCGTATCCGGATGGTGGGGCGCAGCCAGGGGAAGGGCGGCACCGGCCTGCGGGGGTCCCAGGTGGGCTTCGGAGGTGTCTGCGGGGACCCCGGGACGGGTGTGGGGGTGGCGGCCACGGGATCAGATCCGGTAGCCCGAGCCGGGCACGGTCACGATGACCGGCGGCTCGCCCAGCTTGCGGCGCAGGGTCATGACGGTCACCCGCACCACGTTGGTGAACGGGTCGGTGTTCTCGTCCCAGGCCTTCTCCAGCAGTTGCTCCGCGGAGACGACGGCGCCCTCGCTGCGCATGAGCACCTCGAGGACGGCGAACTCCTTGGGCGCGAGCTGGACCTCCTGGCCCTCGCGGAACACCTCGCGGCGGTTGGGGTCGAGCTTGATCCCGGCACGCTCCAGGACCGGCGGGAGCGGCACGCTGGTGCGCCGCCCCAGGGCGCGGACGCGCGCGATGAGCTCACTGAACGCGAAGGGCTTGGGCAGATAGTCGTCGGCGCCGATCTCCAGGCCCTCGACCCGGTCGCTGACGTCGCCGGAGGCCGTGAGCATCAGCACGCGCGTGGGCATGCCGAGCTCGACGATCCTGCGGCACACGTCGTCGCCGTGCACGAGGGGGAGGTCGCGGTCGAGGACGACCACGTCGTAGTCGTTGACGCCGATGCGCTCCAGGGCGGCCGCACCGTCGTACACGACGTCGACCGCCATGGCCTCCCGGCGCAGTCCGGTGGCCACCGCATCGGCGAGCAGTTGCTCGTCCTCGACGACGAGTACGCGCACGTCGCTTGTCCTTCCTCAAGTCCCGCCGGGCAGCGCTTCGGAACGCACGCGGGCGGGGTGCCGGTGGGTGTGTTGCCTCCATCCTGCCCTTTTCGGCCATAAGTCGGCTGTAAGGCGGGGTCCGCGACCGGGAACGGACGGTGTCGCAGGGGCACAGGACGGGGGAACGTCCGGACGAACAGCATGGAAATACGAGATTTTCTCGTGCGGTGAGGTTTCCCCGGAAGGGAGCCTGGGGAGGACGGGTTTACATCCCGCGATCACGCTCTGCTCGCGCCGTGCCACACCGTGGTGCGCATCAGTCCGTTTCCCGCAGGGCGGACCCGGGTGTCCGACGCCGTGGCCCCAGGCCGATCGGCGCCGGTCATCCACCGCAGACGTGATCGTCCCTTTCGAACGGCACGCCGCCGTGCCATCGACCCACGACCCAGGACGAGGGGGCGCAGCATGGACGCTTTCACCGCAGGACTTCTGCAGCGCATAAGGACGACCGAGTCCGATCTGTCCCGGGCCCGCGACGAGGGTGACGAATTCCTCGTCGAGGTGGAGCAGGGCGAGCTCGACGACCTGCGCCGGCTCGCTGCCGAGCACGGTGTGGAGGTCGGCGCGTCCTGCGCCTGATCAGCCCGACCGCGTCGGTACCGGCGCGGTCGGTACCTGCGCATGAGTGCGTTCGGAACGGGCCCCGGCGAATCCAGCGCCGGGGCCCGTTCCGTCGTCTTCGGCGGGTTTCCCCCGGCCGTCCGCCGCGCCGTCCGTCAGTCGTGCCAGGCTCCGAAGTCCTCCAGCAGTCGCTGGAGGGGCTCGAAGACGCCCGGGGTGGCCGCGACCGCGAGATCCCACGAGGGGCGTTCACCGGGCCGTCCACCGGTCAGCGCGCCCGCCTCCCGGGCGATCAGGTCACCCGCCGCCAGGTCCCAGGGGTGCAGTCCGCGCTCGTAGTAGCCGTCGAGGCGGCCGCAGGCGAGGTCGCAGAGGTCGACCGCGGCCGAGCCGCCCCGCCGGATGTCCCGCAGGAGCGGGATCAGCCGCTGCGCGACGCCGGCCTGACGGGTGCGGACCTCGGTGACGTAGTTGAAGCCGGTCGAGACCAGGGCCTGGTCGAGGGGCGGCGCGGGGCGGCAGGTCAGCGTGCGCTCGCCCTCCCAGACGCCGGTGGCACGGGCACCGCCGCCGCGGACGGCGTGGTACGTCTCGCCGCGCATCGGGGCCGCGACCACCCCTACCACGGTCTCGCCGTCCTGCTCCGCGGCGATGGAGACGGCCCAGGTGGGCAGCCCGTACAGGTAGTTGACCGTGCCGTCGAGCGGGTCGATCACCCAGCGGACGCCACTGGTGCCCTCGGTCGCGCCGCCCTCCTCGCCGAGGACGCCGTCGTCCGGCCGGCGCTCGGCGATCAGCCCGGTGATCAGCTTCTCGGCCGCGAGGTCCATCTCGGTGACGACGTCGATCGGGCTGGACTTGGTCGCGGCGACCTCCAGGTCGGCCGGCCGGCCGTCCCGCAGCAGTTCACCCGCGCGCCGCGCCGCCTCGCGGGCCAGTTCCAGCAGTTCCGCGTGCAGGGGGTCGGTCACGGCGCTCCTCACGCGTAGGGGCTGTCGGCGCCCGCGGCGGCGGGGCGCGGGGCGCGGGCCGGGCAGCAGCCCACCGGGCAGAGGTTGTGGCTCGGCCCCAGGGCGCCCAGGGCGCAGGGGGTGACGTCGTCCTGGCCGCGCTCGGTGGCCGCGCGCTCCACGATCAGGTCGCGGATCGCGGCGGCGAACCGCGGATCGGCGCCCACGGTCGCCGAGCGGCGCACCGGCAGTCCCAGCTCCCCCGCCTTGGCCGCGGCCTCGGTGTCGAGGTCGTAGATGACCTCCATGTGGTCGGAGACGAAGCCGATGGGGGCCATGACCACGGCCGGGGCCCCGGCCGCGTGCCGCTCCTCGAGGTGGTCGCAGATGTCGGGCTCCAGCCAGGGGATGTGCGGGGCGCCGGAGCGGGACTGGTAGACGAGCTGCCAGGGGTGGTCCACGCCGGTGCGCTCCCGTACGGCGTCGGCGATCAGCCGGGCCACGTCCAGGTGCTGCCGTACGTACGCGCCGCCGTCGCCGTGCTCCTCGACGGGGCCGGAGGTGTCGGCGGAGGCGGTGGGGATCGAGTGGGTGCAGAAGGCGATGTGCGCGCCGTCACGCACCTCCTCGGGCAGCTCGGCGAGCGAGCGGATGACCCCGTCGACCATGGGGTCCAGGAAACCGGGGTGGTTGAAGTAGTGCCGCAGCTTGTCGACCTCGGGCAGCTCCAGGCCCTCGGCCGCCAGCGTCGCCAGGGCTTCGGCGAGGTTCTCGCGGTACTGGCGGCAGCCGGAGTACGAGGCGTAGGCGCTGGTCGCCAGGACGATGATGCGGCGGCGGCCGTCGCGGATCATCTCGCGCAGGGTGTCGGTGAGGTACGGCGCCCAGTTGCGGTTGCCCCAGTAGACCGGCAGGTTCAGCCCGTGGTCGGCGAAGTCCTCGCGCAGCGCGCCCAGCAGGTCGCGGTTCTGTTCGTTGATGGGGCTGACCCCGCCGAACAGGAAGTAGTGCTCCCCGACTTCCTTCAGGCGTTCCTTGTGGATGCCGCGCCCGCGGGTCACGTTCTCCAGGAACGGGACCACGTCGTCCGGGCCTTCGGGGCCTCCGAAGGAGAGCAGCAGCAGGGCGTCGTAGGGGGTGGCATCGAGCTCGTCAGGCATGCCTCGATCCTGCCATCAGGCACCGACAGCCGGGGAACGGCGGGGGCCGACCGGACCACGGGGCGGCGCGCAGGATACGTTAGGGTTACCTAACCAGTAAGCTGTATCCACTGCAGTCGCACCTTACTGGGAGTCAGGTCTCCCGCGGTCGTCCCTTGCTGAGATTTTCGGAGACCCCGTGCCCCGTCCCTACATCGCCCTGTTCGCCGCCCCCGGCAGCAAGAGCTTCTCGGCCGCGGGGTTCCTCGGCCGGATGCCGCTGTCCATGATGGGCATCGGCGTGGTCACGATGGTCTCCCAGCTGACCGGACGGTACGGCCTGGCCGGCGCCCTGGCGGCCACCATCGCCATGGCCGCCGCGGTGGCCGGCCCCCAGGTCTCCCGCCTGGTGGACCAGTACGGGCAGCGGCGGGTCCTGCGCCCGGCGACGCTGTTCTCCCTCACCGCGGCGGCGTTGCTGCTGTTCGCCGCGCACTACGGCTGGCCGGACTGGGTGCTCTTCGTCGCCTGCGTCGGCATCGGCTGCGTGCCGAGCGTCGGCGCGATGGTCCGGGCCCGCTGGGCCGATCTGTACCGGGGCACCCCGCAGCTGCACACCGCGTACTCCTTCGAGTCCGTGGTGGACGAACTCTGCTTCATCTTCGGGCCGATCGTCTCCATCGGGCTCTCCACGGCCTGGTTCCCGGAGGCCGGTCCGCTGCTCGCGGCCTGCTTCCTGGCGGTCGGCGTCTTCTGGCTGACGGCACAGCGCGCCACCGAACCCGCCCCGCACCCGCGCGAACGCGCGGGCGAGGGCCGCGGGTCGGCGCTCGGCGGCACGGCGCTGCGCTCCGCGGGGCTGCGGGTCCTGGTGGCCACGTTCGCGGCGACCGGGGCGATCTTCGGTGGCGTGGACGTGGTCACCGTGGCCTTCGCGGAGGAGCGTGGGCACAAGGCCGCCGCCAGTGTGGTGCTCGCCGTGTACGCGCTGGGCTCCTGCACGGCGGGGATCGTGTTCGGGCTGATGCGCTTCGCCGGAGCGCCCGAGCGCCGCTGGCTGCTGGGCGTGTGCGCCATGGCCGTGAGTATGATCCCCCTCCTACTGGTCGGGAACCTGCCGTTTCTGACCGTGGCGCTGTTCTTTGCGGGGATGTCCATCGCTCCCACGATGATCACGACGATGTCCCTCATCGAAGAGCACGTACCACGCGCGCAGCTCACCGAGGGCATGACCTGGGTGAGCACCGGGCTCGCGGTCGGGGTCGCGCTCGGCTCCGCCGCGTCCGGCTGGGTGATCGACGCGGCCGGGGCGCGTGCCGGGTACGGGGTTCCGGCGGTGGCCGGAGCCGTCGCGGTCGTGGTCGGGTTCCTCGGGTACCGCCGGCTCGAGCGGCCGGCTCCGGGTCGGGGAGGCTCCGTTGGGCAGCACGACGAGCACGAGGAACGGAACATGGCGTAACTGGGGAGGCACCGTCCTCGCCCGCCCCGCGCGGGAGGTCGCGCCCGCCTCCGTCGAGGAGCTGGCGTCGGCCGTACGCCGGGCCGCCGAGGACGGGCTCCCGGTGAAGGCGGTCGGCACCGGGCACTCCTTCACCTCCATAGCCGCCACCGACGGCGTGCAGATCCACCCGCACCTGCTGACGGGGATACGCGACATCGACCGGGCGGCGGGCACCGTCACGGTGGAGGCCGGGACCCCGCTCAAGCGGCTCAACACCGCTCTCGCGCGGGAGGGGCTGTCGCTCACCAACATGGGCGACATCATGGAGCAGACCGTCGCCGGGGCCACCAGCACCGGCACCCACGGCACCGGCCGTGACTCGGCCTCCGTCGCCGCACAGATCCGGGGCCTGGAACTGGTCACCGCCGACGGCTCGGTGCTCGTCTGCTCCGAGAAGGAGAATCCCGATGTCTTCGCGGCCGCCCGGATCGGCCTCGGCGCCCTCGGCATCGTCTCCGCGATCACCTGCGCCGTCGAGCCGATCTTCCTGCTGACGGCCCGCGAGGAACCGATGCCCCTCGACCGCGTCCTCGCCGAGTTCGACGAGCTGCACGCCGAGAACGAACACTTCGAGTTCTACTGGTTCCCCCACACCGGCAACACCAACACCAAGCGGAACAACCGCAGCGCGGGCCCGGAACGGCCGGTGCATCCCGTCAGGGGCTGGCTCGAGGACGAGTTCCTCTCCAACGGCGTCTTCCAGGCGGCCAACTGGGTCGGCCGCGCGGTGCCCGCGACCGTCCCCGCCATCGCGCGGATCTCCAGCAGGGCCCTGTCCGCGCGGACCTACACCGACATCCCGTACAAGGTGTTCACCTCGCCGCGCCGGGTGCGCTTCGTGGAGATGGAGTACGCGGTGCCGCGCGAGGCCCTGGTGGACACGCTGCGCGAGCTGAAGGCCATGGTCGACCGCTCACCCCTCCGGGTCAGTTTCCCCGTCGAGGTGCGTACGGCTCCGGCCGACGACATCACCCTGTCCACGGCCTCCGGCCGCGACACCGCGTACATCGCGGTCCACATGTTCCGGGGCACCCCCTATCAGGGGTACTTCACGGCGGCGGAACGCATCTTCACCGCCCACGAGGGGCGGCCGCACTGGGGGAAGATCAACACGCGGGACGCCGATTACCTCTCCCGGGTGTATCCGCGTTTCGCCGAGTTCACGGCACTGCGGGACCGCCTTGATCCTGAACGCCGCTTCCAAAACGACTGTCTGCGGAGGGTCCTGGGGTCGTAGCGGACACGTCCGGTTCCGGGCTCACGGGGGCGCTGGAGCCCTGGTCCCCGGTGCCGTCCGGGGTGCCCGTCGACGCATCGTCGCCGTCCGGCGTGTCGCCGCCGGAGCCGGTGGCGGCGCCTCCGTCCTGAGGCGTCGCGGAGGGCGCGGGCGCCGGCCCGTCCCCGCCGAAGTCCTCGGAACCGTCCGAGGTACCGGGGTCGTCCGACGTCCCGGAGTCGTCGGGGTCACCGGAGTACTGGTCGTCCGAACCGCCGGAACCCCCGGAATCCTCGGTGCCGGACGTGTGCTGACCGGTGACGGCGTTGCCGATGGTGGTGCTGGGCGTACCGCTGAGGCTCTGGCCCGAAACGAGTTCGTAGGTGGTGATTCCGGCCATCGTGAGCCCGAACACCAGCGCGGTCGCGCCCAGCATCCGCTTCCCGTTCCACCGCACCCCCCTGGCCCGGCCCCGGTACACGGTGCCCTCGGTGAACTCGCCGGGCGCGGGCACGGCCTGCCGCCCGGCCGCTGCGGTGACCGGGCGGCCGGGCCCCCCGGCGGCCCCGCGGAACTGCTCGCCGGTGCGCTTGAAGAAGTGCTGGAAGAGCGTTCCGCCGCAGGTGGCGACGATGCTCATGACTCCGGCGCCGATGATCGTCCCGTAGACGCCGAAGGACGAGGCGAGTTGGGCGCCCAGCACCGCGGCCACCGCGCTGCCCGCGACCTGCGCCGTGCTCAGGTCGATCCGGGGGCTCTTCGCCTCCCCCGCGGCACTCACCTCCCCGGTGACACCCGGCTCACCCGCGACCTCCGACCTCTCACGCATCCTCGGACCTTGCCCGCCTTCCCGCACGTTCCCTCACATGAACGATCAACCGCATGACAATGCACACCAAGTCGACGTCCGAACGAAACCATTAGTTCCGTTTCCGACGGTTACGTGAAGTACGCCACGCCGGGACCGGGGAAGCCCGGCCGCGGCGACGCGACGACGGCCGAGCAGCACCTCTTGCCAGAAGTCGGGCGGCGCGCCGATCCACGCACTTGGCCCGAATGGAGTACTGTTGCGAACCCTGGGTCCGGACACCCATCAGGGCGCTCCGGCCCTTGAGGACCGCCGGGAGGGGGCCAGTTGCACAGGGTGACGCGATTGGTCACTCAGCGTTGCGAATAGGTAACCGTGCCATAACGGCGATCCAGGGCCCGTGCCCGACACGCCGGGCAACTCGGCAAGGTTGTGGCAGGCTGCACCCGGGCAGGCCACACTCGACTAGCGGAAGCAGCGACGCACGTGACGTCGGCAGGCACCACCCGGGAGGTCCCCATGCCCGAACTGCGTGTCGTGGCCGTCTCGAATGACGGCACACGGCTGGTGCTGAAGGCTGCGGACAGCACGGAGTACACGCTTCCGATCGACGAACGCCTCCGCGCCGCCGTACGGGGCGACCGTCCACGCCTCGGCCAGATCGAGATCGAGGTGGAGAGCCATCTCCGCCCCCGCGACATCCAGGCGCGCATACGCGCCGGCGCGACCGCGGAAGAGGTCGCACAGATGGCCGGCATTCCCGTGGACCGCGTCCGGCGCTTCGAAGGACCCGTGCTCGCCGAGCGCGCCTTCATGGCGGAGCGCGCCCGCAAGACCCCCGTCCGCCGGCCCGGCGAGAACTCCGGCCCGCCGCTGGGCGAGGCCGTGCAGGAGCGGCTGCTGCTGCGCGGCGCGGAGAAGGACACCGTGCAGTGGGACTCCTGGCGCCGCGACGACGGCACCTGGGAGGTGCTGCTGGTCTACCGGGTCGCGGGCGAACCGCACTCGGCGAGCTGGACGTACGACCCGCCCCGGCGGCTCGTCCAGGCCGTCGACGACGAGGCGCGCTCGCTGATCGGCGAGTCCGACGACCTCGCCGCGGCGCCCGAACCGAGCTTCCCGTTCGTGCCGCGCATCGCCCGGCTGCCGCGCGAGCGCCAGCAGGACCGTCCCGGCGAGCGTGACCGGCAGGGCCTGCCGCCCGGTCCCGGGTCCGAGTACGACGAGGAGTCGGCGGTCCCGGCAGGCGGTGAACGGGACTCGCTCACCAGCCTGTTGGAGGCGGTGCCGAGCTTCCGGGGCGATCTGGTGGTTCCCGAGCGGGCACCCGAGCCCGTTCCCGAGGAGCCCGACTCCGAACCCGAGGCGGAGGAGCCCCCGGCCCCGGCGGCCTCGGCCGGCTCCGCCTACGCGGACGTCCTGATGCCCCGTGCCGTCAGCAGTCACCGGGACCGTCTCGTCGGCTCCACCGACCGTCAGGCGGAGGCGGACGGCGTCCGGCCGGGCCGCCGCGCCGCGGTGCCGAGTTGGGACGAGATCGTGTTCGGAACGCGGCGCAAGAAGCAGGACTGACCGGGGACCGGCACTGAGGTGATCCGGTGCCGGTCAGTGCGGAAGGGGGGTGCTCGCCCGGGCGAGCACCCCCCTTCCGCTTCCGCCACGCGCCTATCGCGGGTCCGGCCCCACCGCGACCGGTCGCTCCGGGTCCGACGACCATTCCGACCAGGATCCGACGTACAGCGCCGCAGGGATGCCCGCCACCGCCAGCGCCAGCACCTCGTGCGCCGCCGAGACACCGGAACCGCAGTACACGCCGACCGGCGTGTCCGCGGACGCGCCCAACGCCCGGAACCGCGCGCTCAGTTCACCGGCGGGCAGGAGTCGGCCGTCCGGGCCGACGTTCTCGGTGGTGGGCGCCGAGACCGCGCCCGGGATGTGCCCGCCGACCCGGTCGATCGGCTCCACCTCGCCCCGGTAGCGCTCCCCCGCCCGCGCGTCCAGCAGCAGCCCGGACCGGGCCAGCGCCGCCGCGCCGTCGGCGTCGAGCAGTCCGGCCGCCGCCGGTACCGGCGCGAAGTCGCCCTCGTCCGGCTGCGGCACCGAGGTCTCGAGCGGGCCGTCCCAGGACGGCAACCCGCCGTCGAGGACCCGCACGTCCGGGTGACCCGTCCAGCGCAGCAGCCACCACGCGCGGGCGGCCCCCCAGCCCAGCCCGCCGTCGTACACGACCACCGGCCGGCCCGCCGACACGCCCGCGCGGCGCATCGCGGCACCGAACTCCTCCGGGTCGGGCAGCGGATGGCGCCCCCGCCCGGTCGGCGGAGCGGCCAACTCCCGGTCCAGGTCGACGAAAACGGCACCCGGAAGGTGCCCGGACAGGTATGCGGCCCGGCCGTCGAACGGCGGCTGACCGGCCGCCGCGGGCGTGCTGAGCTGCCAGCGGACGTCGAGCAGCACCGGCGGGGCACCGCCCGCCAGCTCACCGGCGAGTTCGGATGCGGAGATGATGGCGTTCATGGTCACCATCCTCGCGCACGGGGTGGCCGAGTCGCCCATGTCGGGCTAATCTGCTCGGCCGGGCAGACCCGATCACGAGGCGTATGGGATCGGGCACATGCTGTACTACCGATCGACATCATCCGGCAAGCGCGCCGAAACGGGCGGAGGCCCGCGCATCGGGCATCCTCCGGAGGCGGAACCGCCGTACGGGGCGGGCCCGGAGCGCGCGGCACCGTGACCGATGCCTGGAGCAGCACGGCGACGATCCGCGCAGCAGACGTGACACGACCCTCGCCCGGGTCGAGAAGAGAGCGACGATGACCGACACACGGGGGTCCGCCCACCGAGACGGTGAAGCGCCCTTTCGGCACGCGCCCGGCACACCCTGTTGGGTGAGCCTCATGGTGCACGGACCGGACACGGCCCGGAGGTTCTACGAAGCGCTGTTCGGCTGGGAGTTCCGGCCCGGCCCACAGCAACCCGGCCCGTACGCAGGCGCGTTGCTCGACGGCCGCGAGGTGGCCGGCATCGGCCTGCTGCCGCCGGACCGTCACCTGCCCATCGCCTGGACGCCCTACTTCGCCTCCGCGGACGTGGACCGCACGGCCGAGGCCGTGCGGTCCTGCGGCGGCACGGTCGGGGTCGGCCCGCTGGACGCCTCCGACGCCGGGCGGCTGGCGATCTGTTCCGACCCCTCGGGGGCCGTCTTCGGCGTCCGGCAGGCGGCCGCGCACCTCGGCACGGCCGCCACCGGGGTGCCCGGCGCGCCCTCCTGGAACGAGCTGACCACCTTCGAGTCGGAACGGGTGGCCAAGTTCTACGCGTCGGTGTTCGGTCACGCCGTGGAACCGGAGATCTCCACCGACGTCGACCACGTGACCCTGAGCCTGGAGGGCCGTCCCGTGGCCGCCGTCCACGGCGTGGGCAACGGCCTCCTCCGGGACCGTGGACCGCACTGGACGACGTATTTCACCGTGGCCGACCTCGACGACGCGGTGGACCACGTCCTGCACCTGGGCGGCCAGGTCCTCAGACAGGCCCGCGCCGGCGCCCACGGCCGCACCGCCACGGTGACGGACCCGGAGGGCGCCCGGTTCGCCCTGATGCAACACTCTCGGTGAAGCCCGGGCTCCTCCGAAGCCCGAACGCCGACCCTGTTGTCACGCGACTGCGGCGAAACCCCGGACCTTCCGCTTCTGACCGTGTTCAGCACGTCGGCGCAGAACTCTGCGTGCCCTGCCCGCCGAGCGGGACCGTCCGAACCCTGTCCGTAGGCCGGTGACTTCGCCGTTCCGGCACAGGTTGCGGCCGAGGCCGAAGCCGCGCTGACGGCCGTCGGCGACGAGGGGCGCGCCGTTGTCCGACGTGCCCCTCGTCGACCACAACGCAGACGTTCCTGAACCCGACTCTTGCGGTGTCACGGGGTGAAGTGCTCGTACGGGTTTGAGGGACGGGCCGTTGACTTACAGGACGATGCCGAAGCGGGGATCTTCTCACCGCTGATCACCGTGATCCGGTTCAGAGCAGCCGTCCAACAGTCAGAAACGGGCAGGCTGAAGGATAAACCGGGGGCCGAGGGCGATTTCGGAAGGCATTCTCATGAAGCGAAACTGCTTGTATGATGCGCCCAAGATCCACTCATTGAGGACGGACATGGCACACGCCTCCCCTGATTTCCCAGCCGGTCATCCATTACAGCTGACGTGATGGGAAGTCGCCCGCCGGTCCCTCTACAAGTGTGGAAAAAGTTCTAGTTGGGCGCTGCGGACTCCGACCGACTGCATTGTCCACGGACCGCGGGAAACTGCCGAACCAGAGCTCGCACTTTCACGAGGGATTCATGATCCGACACATTTCGGAGGCGGCCTTCTGGGGGCTTTCCGCCGGACTCATCGGCGTGCTGGTACTGCTGGCACGTCAGCGGAACGTCACCACCGACGCCCGGAGAAGAGCTTCCGCGCTGGAGGACGCCGTACGAGTCCGTGATGCGGAGATCCGCCACTTCGCCACCGTACGGCTGCCTGCGCTGACGGACGCACAGCGTCACGAACCGACCGCGCCCCAGGGTCCCTTGGACGAGAAGCTCGCCGTGACGCAGTTCGGCCGGGACCTGGACGGGATCCTCGAACAGTTCACCGGCGTCCGGGAGAAGGCCAGGGAACACGCCGACCGATCCGCCCGCAGTGCCCTGAAGGGCGCGATGCGCGCTGTCCAGGGGCTGGCCAACGAGCAGCAGTTGGCCATCTCGGAGATGCAGAACCGGCACGACGACCCCGAAGTGCTCCAGGACCTCCTGCACATCGACCACACCAACTCCCAGTTCGGCAGGCGTGCCCAGGCCATCGCCGTTCTGTGCGGGGCGTGGCCCGGCCGACAGCGCGACGCCTCCACACTCAGCGACGTCGTGCGCGGTGCCACCTCCCGGATCCGCGACTACCGCCGTGTCGTCGTCCACGGCCATGCCGGCATCGCCGTGGTCAGCCAGGCCGTCGAGCCGGTCGTTCTCACCATTGCCGAACTGCTGGACAACGCGGCGCGCCACTCCGAGCCCAACACCTCCGTGGAGGTGCGGGTCAAGCCGGCACACAACGGCACCTCCGTCGTGATCGACGACGCCGGTGTCGGCATGCACAGCGAGGAGGTCGAGCGAGCCTCGGCCGTCCTGTCCGGCAGGCACCCGGTCGACGTCACCCGGCTCGGGGAACCGCCGCAGTTCGGCCTGCCCGTCGCCGGTGTGCTCGCCGCACGGTACGGCTTCCGCGTCTCGATCGACACGCAGTCCCCCTACGGCGGGGTTCGCGCCGTGGTGTTCCTGCCCGACGCGCTCCTCACCCGCATCGCCGACGACCTCACCCCGGTGCCGTCCAGGACCGCCGGTCCGGATGCGACGCTGCACCCGGACCTGGCCGCACGGACCGGGGCTCCGCACGCGCCCGCGCCGGGCACAGGCTTCCGAGCCCCCTTGGCCACGGCCAACGGGCTTCCCAGACGCCGCCGGCGCCTGCCGCAGGCCGGTCCGGCCGAGCCCGCCCCGGCTGCCGCCCCCGACCGCGGTCCCGCACCGAAAAGTCGTCCTCCCGAGGAGACGGCCTCCACCATGGGTGCCTGGCAGCGCGGAGCCCGCTCCGCGCGTGCGGACAACACCTCGGACGAAGAAGGGAAGTAGAAGTGAACGGGAATCTGGACTGGATGCTCGAGGACGCCCTGGAGGTACCGGGAGCGCTCCACGCGATCCTCCTGTCGGCCGACGGGTTGCTGCGCGCCCACTCCCGGAACATCGACCGCGACGAGGCCGAGCGGCAGGCCGCAGGCTTGTCCGGTCTGCAGTCCATCAGCCGTAGCACTGCCGAGTTCTGCGGTTCCTCGGACACTCCTTGGCGCCAGACACTCGTCGAGTTCGACGCCGGTTACGTCTTCGTCGTGGCGGCGGGAGACAGCACCTACCTGGCCGTCTCGGCGGACAGCACCGTGGACATGGAGGCGGTGACCTACCGGATGCACAAGCTGGTGGACCGTCTGGGCAAGGAGATGACCAGCCCGCCGCGGGGCGACACGGACCACTCCGCATGAACCCGCCCAGACGGGAGGGAGGCCTGGTGCGGCCCTACGTGGTGACGGAGGGCCGTGCCAGGCCCACTCGCAACACCCTCGACCCGGTCACCCTCGTGGTCGCCGCGCGCGACCTGCCGACCGACGACCTCACCCCCGAGAAACGGCGCCTCATGGAGCTGTGCCTCGGGGGCCCGCTGTCGGTCGTCGAGATCGCCGGATACCTGGGCCTGGCGGTCAGCGTCACGAAGGTCCTGATCTCCGACCTCGTCGACACCGGGCACGTCACCACCCGCGTCCCCATACCCCCGGCCCAGCTCCACGACGCACAGATCCTGGAAGAACTCCTCAATGGACTCCGTTCCCTCCTCTGACGTCCGCTATCTGAGGGACACCGTCACCAAAGCCGTGAAGATCGTGGTCACCGGCCACTTCGGCGTCGGCAAGACCACCATGGTCGGCACTCTTTCGGAGATCCGCCCGCTGAGCACCGAAGAGACCATGTCCCAGGCCGGCGCCCACATCGACGACCTGACGGGCACCCGGGGCAAGCGCACCACCACCGTCGCCATGGACTTCGGCCGGCTGACCGTCAGTGACAGCCTCGTGCTCTACCTGTTCGGCGCCCCCGGTCAGGAGCGGTTCCTGCCGCTGTGGAAGGACATGACCCGCGGGGCCCTGGGGGCGTTGGTCCTTGCCGACACCCGCCGCCTCGATGCGTCCTTCCCCGTCATGGATCTCCTCGAGGAACGCGGACTGCCCTACGCCGTCGCCGTCAACCACTTCGACGGCTCGCCGCACTTCGCCGGTGAGGAGATCCGCGAGTCGCTCGACCTCCTCCCCGAGACCCCTCTCGTTCTCTGCGACGCCCGGGACCGTGCATCCTCCTCCGCGGCGCTGATCGCCCTCGTCCAGTATCTGCAGACCCGTACCGCCCAGGAGCTTGCGTGACCTCCCACCCGGATTCCACAGCCGTACCGCCCCCCGGCTGCCCGGCACACAACGGCGGGGGCCTCCCCCTGTACGGGCCGGACTTCACGGCCGACCCCGCACACGTCTACGAGCGGCTGCGCCGGCAGGGCCCCGTGGCCCCTGCGGAGATCCTCCCCGGGGTCGACGTCATGCTCGTCACCGGTTACCGCGCCGCCCTCCAGGTCCTGCGGACCACGGACAAGTACGGGAAGGACTCGCGTCGCTGGCGGGCTCTGAACGAGGGGCGCGTCCCGGCCGACAGTCTCGCACTCCAGGCGATGGCGCCGCGTCCGAACTGCCAGCGCACCGAAGGCGCCGAACACGCCCGCCTGCGCGCTGCCGTGTCCGACGCCTTCCAGCGCGTGGACGTCCTCGCCCTGCGCGAGCACGTCGAACGCACCGCCGGCCTGCTCATCGACGGCTTCGCGACGAAGGGCGAGGCCGATCTGCTGAACGACTACGCCAAACCCCTGTCCGCGTACCTCCTCACCGCCCTCTTCGGCTGCCCGCCCGAGTACAGCGACCGAGTGGTCGCCGCCACGACCGACCTCTTCGACGGAGTGGAACCCGGGAAGGCGGACAACGAACTGGTGCGCTGCATGGCCGACATGATCGCTCTCAAGCGCGCACGGCCCGGCGAGGACGTGACCACCTGGCTCGTCCAGCACCGGGTCCAGCTGAGCGTCGAGGAACTGATCCACCAGCTCATCGTCATCATGGCCTCCGGATACGAGCAGGAACAGAACCTGATCGCCAACACGCTGCGGCTGCTGCTCTCCGACGAGCGGTTCGCCGGCAGTGTCGGCGACGGCAGGCTCCTGGTCGAGGACGCCCTGAGCGAGGTCCTGTGGACCGACCCTCCGATGGCCAACTACGCGGTGCACTACCCGTACGTGGACACCACCTTGGAGGGGGTCCCGCTGCAGGCGGGGGAGCCCGTGGTGATCAGCTTCGCCGCCGCCAACAACGACCCCGCGCTGGCCGGCAGCCTGCGTACCGGCAACCGCGCACACCTGGCCTGGGGGGCGGGACCGCACCGCTGCCCCGCCCGGGAACCCGCCCACGTGATCGCCTCCGTGGCCATCGAGTGCGTCCTCGACCGGCTCCCGGACCTCTCCCTCGCGGTCCCCGCAGAACAGTTGACCTGGCGGCCCAGTCCCTTCACCCGGGGCCTCGTCGCCCTGCCGGTGACCTTCCCACCCGCGGTCAGGGCCACTCCCGCGCCCACAGGCACGCCCGTCCCGGCCTCCCCGCCCTCCCCCGACAGGGGGAGCGGTGACACCCGACGAACCACCGGCCCTGCCCCGGCTCCCGATCCCGCTCCCCCGTCCTCGGCACACGAGGGCGCGGACTCCTCGGGGAGGGAGCCCGACTCCCGGGACGGGGCCCGGCGCTGGGCGTCGAACCCCCTGGCCAGGTGGTGGCACGGCCGGTGACCGGCGACGGTCCGTCGGGGTCCTCCCGACGGACCCGGCGCAGGGTGTTCCGCGGCGGGGCGCCGGACCGCAAGCGTCAAGGGCGCATTCCCCACGACAGGCCGTTCTGCCCGGCCGCCGCTCATGAACAATACGACCCGGATGCAAGGGCGACCCCGTGCGAGCCGGCGAGGGGCGAACCCGCCGGTCTCTCCGAACCCGGGGCACCGGGGGCTCAGTTGCCCATCAGCCCGCTTCCAGAGTCTGTGTGTTGTCGTGATCGATTGGCTGCGTGCAAAGGCCCGGTCATCGCCCCGGGTCTTCGTCGGCGTCCTCTCCCTCGTCGCCCGTCTCGTCGTGGTGGACGTGGATGTCGCCGTTGGCGGCGGCGTAGACGGTGCCGTCCTCCCTCGCCGTGTTGGTCTGGGCTGTCTCGGCGGGCTGGGTCACCTTGATGCGGATGTTGTCGCCGGCGACGACGGGACCGGAGGCGTTGCCGCCGATGTGGATCTTGTTCTGGCTGGCGGGCTTCTGTGCCATGGGGGGGCTCCTCGGGCTAGGGCACACGGGTCAGGGTGTAGGGCGTGCAGGTGCAGGTCACCCCGTCAGCGACGGTGGACGTCATCTCGCGTGTGGCCTCGGCGGTGTCGCCGTCCGGGGCGATGGTGATCGTCGTGGTGATCTCGCCGAGGACGTCTCCGCATGAGCCGTCGGCCGCGTCGTACCCCGGTGCGGTGAAGGTGTAGGTATCGCCGCTGCCGGTGGGTTCGGCAGTGACCGTGTCTCCGCAGGCGAGCTGCGCCGTGTAGCTCCCGGGTCCCGCCTCGACGAACTCGAAACCGCTCCCTTCGCTGTCCAGCCACCGGCCTGCCAGGCCGGTGGGATCGGGTTCCGGTTCTGCGGGGACCGCGTCCGTGGGGCCGTCGTTGTCGATGCCCAGACCCGGCGTGGTGACGGTGACATCTGGAGCGCTGTCGGCCGGGTCCGACGAGTCCTGGTTCTGCTGGATGGCAACGGCTCCGATGGCGACGGCGGCGATCACCGCGGCCACCTTGAGGACCACGGCGGCTCCGGCCGATGCCACCCCGCCTCCCGCTGCCGTTCCGCCTCCGGTGAGGGTGGTCCCGGTTTCCGCGAGGCCGGGCGGCGGTGCCCCCGTCGCCGAGGACGCGGCTGGTCCGGGATCGACCGGCATGCCGGTTCCCGGCGCGGTCGCGTTCTGCAGGGATGTCGGGTCCGGCACCGCGGAGCTGACGTCCTGCACCGACGTCGGATCCGGCGCCACAGAACCACTCACGTCCGGCACCGACGTCGGATCGAATCCTGAAGGGTCCGTGTTCTGGACCGGTGTCGGGTCAGGGCCCGAAGAACCCGCGTCCGGGCCAGGCGTCGCATCAGCCCCCGTCGGTGAGCCGCTCACGTCCGTTGGTGTGCTCGCATCGCCCTGCGCGGACGCGTCCGGTCCCGCTCCCGTGTCAGGCGGCGGTGCCTGCTGCGGGACGTACTGCTGGGCCGCCGACGCCGCCTCGGCGCCCTGTGTATCGCCCAACTGCCGCCACAGGACCCCCGCCTGCACCAACAGCACCGCCGCGAGGGTCCGATTGCCGGTCAGGATGTTGCGGATGCCGCGCTCGTGCGTGAAGTACGCCTCGGACTGCCGGTCCCCGTCCCGCTGCGCGGCCGGCAGGCCCCGGTCGAGCAGGCGCCCCCAGACGCCGAAGCGCAGGGAGCGGGCGAGGGCGGGCGAGGCGGCCCGTACGAGCCTGACCGCCAGGTCATCCCGCCCCGAACGCTCGGCGAGCTCCGCCAGAACCTCGAACGCCCTTGCTTGATCGCTGACTTGGGATGCCTGGGTGGTCGGCCGTGCCGCCCACTCCGCGAAGTAGGCGCACAGCCGCTCCAGTGAGTACGGCACCAGGCCCTCGCGCTGCCGCAACGCCGGGATGACGTCCGTGGCCACGCGATAGCCCAGCTCCGTCTCCTGGGCCAGGCCGAGCCTCGCCAGTTCCTCGCACAGCGACGCCGGATCCGGGGTCTCGCTCAGGGCACCGATGTGCACCGGGGCGAGCTCGGCGTCGCCGAAGGTCGCCAGGAGGTGCAGGGCGCGCAGCGAAGAGCCGTCGAGCCGGTCGAACAGCGGGGGCAGCAGCTCCCGCACCGCACCGGGCCTGGGCAGTACGGACTCGCCCGACGGGTCGAGCCGGGCCACGGCCGCCGCGCGCAGCAGCAGCAACGGCGTGCCCGACGCGGTCTCCCACAGCGCGGTGGCGATGTCCTGCTCGCCCGACTCGTCGAGAGGACGGCCCAGTTCCGATGCCAGCAGCAACATCGCAGCGAGCCGGTCGATGCCCTGGACTCGATGGGCCCTGCTGTCGGAGCCCAGCAGCGAGTTCGCCCGCCCGGCGAAGACGAAGGTCGCGTCCGGGGCCGCGTCCATGACTTTGCGCAACTGTTCCTCGGTGTAGTCGGCGTTGTCGACGTACACCGTCACTTCCATGCCCGCCATGAGATGGCGCAGCTCGGTGTGCGACGGGGCGTAGCCATGGGTCTCGTGGCAGGCTTCGAAGATGTCCTGGGCCAGGTCCTCGGGCTCGCGTCCGGCGGCGTCGAGGAACAGCTTTCCGTTGGGTCCCGCGCCGAGCGTGCGGGCCGCGTGCCGCAGGAGCGCGCTCTTGCCGACGCCGGCCGGCCCCCACAGCTGCACCGTCCTTCCGTTCTGGAGCGCGGCCTCGATCGACGCGAGATCGGCGGCGCGGCCGACCGGGGCGCTCTGCCGCCGAGGGGGCAGCTCGACGCGTTCGCGGCGCCTCGGCCGGGGGCGTTCGCCTTCGACCAGTACGTTCACAGTGGAACCGTGCTGTGCGCCGATGTACGCGATGTGGTTCCCGGCGATCACGGGCGCGGTGGCGTCCCCGCCGATCGTGACCTGATTTCCCGTCGGCTGACCGTCCGCTCGCCGACTGCCGTCCTGTTCGTTGTCGTCTTGCTCGTTGCCGTCTTCGTCGATGCTCGCCATGGCTACCCCGTCGTACTACTCGCGCCGATCTCTGCAGGCGTCACGCTAGCCACAGGCTCACACGGCCCCACCGTCAAAATACGGTTTTGTGACGGCCCATTCATCTTGGTCACCCCACGCACATGAATAATCCCAACTCCTCTTAGAAGCAAAGGACTTCAGGCCTCGGAGTACCCGATCGACCTCAGCTGCTCGAGACCGTCGACGCGGATGGAGCGGTAGCCGGTGGTAACGACTCCCTTGCCTCGGAGCCGGCGCAAAGCCTTCTGCACGCTGGGCTCGGACGCACCCGCCAGGGTCGCGAGTTCGGGCTGGGTGATCGGCCAGCGGATCACCGCGCTGTCGCCGTCCCGTTCCGCGTACGTCATTGCGAGATGGTGCAGCACACGAGCCAGCCGGGTGGCGGCGTCGCAGCCGATGAAGTTGACCCGGTGGGTGTTGGCGGCCCGCAGCTTGGCCACGACGGACTGGTTGACGGCGTGCGCGACCCGGGGTCGGTCCCGCAGACACGCGAGGAACTCCGCCCGAGGCACGGTCCGGGTGACGACGGGGCCGCAGGTGGTCACCGTGGCCGAGCGCGGTTGCCCGTCCAGCGCGGCGAGTTCGCCGAGCAGGTCGCCACGCATGCGTACGGCAAGGAGGGCCTCACGGTCGTCGTCGGCGTGGCCGGTGACCTTGACCAGGCCGCTGAGCAGGATCAGTACGTGGTCGGTCTGCTCGGCCTCCCACATGAGCACGTGGTCGGCCGGGTACGGCACCCGCGCCCCCAGGGTGAGCAGATGGTCGCGGTCGGCCGGGCCGAGACGGCCGAGCAGGCTCGCCCCGGGCCAGTCCCGCTCCTTGTACGGCCGCCCGCTCTCCGCGCGGCTGCGGCGTCCGCCGTCCATGACCCCACCTTCCCCCCGGGTCCCACCACTTCGCTCGGACTCAGTGTCCACCGAACCCTGTAATCCTACGGAGTTCATCCCGGGGCACCGGGGCACAGTGGAAGGGAGAAACGGCGGCGAGTCGAAGAAGGGCCGTATGAAAGCACAGTGGGAGTACCGGGCTGTCCTGGCCGTGGACATCGAGAAGTCGTCCGGGCGGGGGAACGTGGCCCTGGTGCGCAACCGTGAGACGCTCCGGGCCCTGCTCCGCGAGGCGTTCGTGCGCAGCGGCCTCGACTGGGACGCGTGCGTACGGGAGGACCTGGGCGACGGTCTGCGCGTGACCGCGCCCGCCGGGACGCGGAAGGCGAGCCTCGTCCACCCGCTCGTCCACGAGCTGGCCGCTCTGCTGCGCGACCACAACGACCGCACCCGGGAACAGTCGACGCGGATCCGGGTGCGTACCGCGCTGCACGCCGGAGAGGTCTGCCTCATGCCGGCAGGCCCTGTCGTCGGAGCCCCGCTGGAGGCCCTGGCCCGGCTGCTCGACGCCCCTCCCGCGCGCAAGGCCCTGGCCGGGGCGCCGCAGACCGTGCCCGTCTCACTGCTGATGTCGCAGCACTTCTACGACGAGACGGTGCGGCACGGATACGACGGCGTCGATCCGGCCGCCTTCCACCGAGTGAGTTTCACCTTGAAGGAGTTCACTGCTGATGCCTGGCTCCACACACCCGGGTGGACGCCGCCGCGGGAACCGAAGGCGCCCGCCGGCAAAGCGGCCACCAGGAAGCGTGACCGGGCACAGGGCGGCTCGAAGCAGGTCAGCAGGGCTTCGGGGAACGGTGTCGTATACGCCACGCAGAACGGCGACATGCACATCCGCGTCGACAAAGGACCGCGAAAAGGATCATGGGACGGATCGTGAAGGAGCAGCTGTGAACGACGAATTGACCCTACTCGCGCAGGCGGGCGCCGCCGCGCTGGTCACGGCGATGGCCACCGACGCCTGGCAGGAGACCAGAGGAGCGATCACCGGCCTGTTCCGCCGCGGCCGCCGTGCCGCGCTGGAGACCCAGCTCGACGGCAACGCCGAGCTGGTACGGGATTCCCCCAGCCCCGACGACGTGCGGCAGGCGCTCTACGGCTACTGGACCCAGGAACTGGCGGCGCTGCTGCGCCAGGAACCCGCCAGCCGTGACCCGCTCGCCCGCCTCGTCGACTCCCTCTGCGGCACCCCCACGGACGGCCGCCCGGCGGGCGTCCTGCGGCAGACGAACACGGCCCGGGACTCCGCCGTCGTGTACGCCGTGCAGCACGGAACCCAGCACGTCCACGGCAGGGAAGCACGGCCCACGGAGAGCTGATCGCAGCCGGGACGACCGCGCCGCCGCCACGCCGAACTGCGCGGCAGCTCCCACACCACAAGATCATGGCCCCAACGTCGTGCTTACTGACTTCGGCGTATCAGGGCCTGCCTGGTTTCGTGATCTTGCTACGGGCCCGGCTGGGAAGGCCGTGTCCCACGACGCGGTGCAGGCGATCAAGCCCTTCACGTTCCGGTACGAGGTCCGTGGTGCTCTTCGGGGAAGCGGCAGTCCGCACAGTGTCCCGTTGAGACGGGCCGGACACTCGATTCGGCGGAGCCGACCGCCCCCACCTGCGGATTCCAGCGCCTTGATCCCCTGCACCACCCGGCGGGACGCCATCGCTGGGAACGGGTACGGCCACCGCGTGATCATCGGGGGCGTGTGGACTCCTGAAGATCGTGCGGTGGCCGCAGATCCTGACCGCTGGCGGGCAATGTTCGACCAGGTCATGGACCGGATCCCTCTCCGGGGCAGCCACCTCCCGGCGGATCCGGGCACTGCGTGGCTACTCCACGGCCCGGCCCGCGGTGTGCATCAGTTCGCGGATGGTGTACCCGTAGATCTCGGCGAGGTCCTCGCCTGCGTAGCACAGCACCTCGTCACCGTCGTGGTCGCCTTCGCAGGCGCCCAGGCCGTCGAGTACGCCGAGGGCCAAGGCCTCGGCCGCGTCGAGCATGCCCAACTCCAGACGGCGACGGACATCGGCCTCGTACTGCTCGATGACCGGCTCGATCAGGCGGCTCGCGGCCTCGTGGACGTCGGTGTATCCGAAGCCCGGGCGATGGCCGGTGCTCAACTGGTCGATGTCCAGGGCGCGCAGGGCGTGCTCGACCTCGCCCGCGGTTCTCTCCTGAAGGGCTGCCAGTTCGGCGCGTGCCCGCGGGTCCAGCACGCGTACGGCCAACCGGTCGGCTTCCGCGCGCAGTTCGGGCCGGGCCTCCAGCAGCCGGTCCAGCACTGTGGCCTTCTCCACGGCGGTGAGCGTGTTCAGGGCTTCACCCGGGGCACGGCGAGCGTCGTCGACAGGCGTGGCGTGCCAGGGCAGGCGCCGTTCGACGGCGTGCAGGGCGAGTGCGACGGCATGCCGGCACAGGCGTCCTGACGTCGGGGCGCACGCACCATCGCATTCCGCCGTCAGTTCCCGCCCCACGACCTGCACCCATACCCCGCAGGCGGTGCCCGAGCCGTCCCGCACCAGACCGCCGATGCCTCGGGACTCGCTCTCCGCCTCGATCACCGCACCGTCGGCGAGCAGGATCCGCCCCTCGGTGACCTCGGTGTCGTCGGCGAACGCGCACACCGTCTCCTCGTCCATTACTACAGCCATTCGACCATTCAAGCGCACGCCTGAGAGGCTCCGCGAGCGGGCGGCCAGGGCCACTACGGTGGGCGCGGATACGGCGACACCTCCGTGGGCATGAGATACGGCAGTGGGCAGACGCAACCAGGAACGACGGCGTGCATCGCCGCCGAACACCGCGCGTACCCGGCATCAGCCACGGGCCCGGACTGCTGCCGGTACTGGCCTCCCGGGCCCGGGCGGTGGACAGCCAGGTGGACGAGTGGTTCACGGACCTGCCCTACGACCTCGGTGAGACGCACGTCCGGGATCAGGAGGGCAGGGCGCACGGTACGGCCGCCGCGAACCGCGCACGACTGCGCGGCCGGGCCGGGGTGTTCCGCTGGGCTCGGTGTCCAGGGCCCTTCCCGTCTGTTCGAGCCAGCGGCCGACGCTGCTGTGACGCAGGTGGCGGATGGTGCCCCACCGGGTGGTGCAGGGGATCTTCACGGTCCCGGTGCTGCGGGGCCGGAGACGGGTGCTCTGCCGAAAACCGTGAGCAGTCGGCGGGCATGTGTCACGTGAACGCTCAAACGAGCGGCATCAGGACAGTGGTGGCCGAAGTGCTCACGACTCTGGGATGGTGTGCCCTCCCCGGGGCATGGGCGGGTGTCCCGGCATCGCCCACGTCGAGGCCGCCGTCCCACCGGGCAGTCACGGAAAACCGCCCGCACGAACAGCCGGCCGCCCCGGCAAGGACCGACACACCGTCACTCGATCCCCCCTCCCGCCGAGCAGCGCGACCGGCTCGACCCACAACACCACCTTCAGATCCCTTGCACCACCCGGAGGAACACCATCGGGTCCTCGCCGTCCGGCCCTGGACCTGGTCGGGGTCAGTCGTCGGTGATGGGGAACATGTCGGCGTAGGGGTCTGGTTCGCCGGTGAGCGGGTCCAGGCCGGCCACGAATCGTCGCTCTTGCTCCCGCCAACTGACGAAGACATCCGTCCGTTTCCAGAGCGATGCGTCGCCGAGTGGGCAGGCGTCGAACTGGCCCAGCATCATCCGGGTGATGAACTGGACCATGCCGCAGTCGAACAAAGCCCAGCT
Organism: Streptomyces sp. M2CJ-2; assembly: GCF_016757295.1. NCBI lineage: Bacteria > Bacillati > Actinomycetota > Actinomycetes > Kitasatosporales > Streptomycetaceae > Streptomyces > Streptomyces sp. M2CJ-2. The sequence continues at coordinate 34,243 of NZ_JAESIF010000012.1, forward strand.
CGACTCGTTCCACGAGTGCTGCCGACGCCAGGCCACGACAGGCCACTTGTCCGGATCGGGGTCGTTCATGAGCCAGGCCATCTCGTTGGCGTTCATTCCGGAGCCCCAAGGCAGGACGGCGTCGGCACCGAGCGTCACGCCCGGAACGCCTTTGTCCGTGTCCCAGAGCTCACGCAGGCCGACCGCGTAGCCTCCGATATGGCACTTTCCCCATCCGCGCACGTCACTGGGGAGTGGTGGCAGGATGACGAGATCTCCGATATCGCCCACGCCGTATGTGTCCAGCAGAGCCTTGTAGTCGCTCGGAAGCCCGGTGCCCAGCTCGGTTTCAACCACATCCCAGTCGATTCGCTCTCCGCCCGCGAAGTCCGCCGGTACGAGATCGAGCAGTACGGCCACGTCGGGATGAAGGCTCATGGTGATATCCCCCTTGAGATCAGTGGCCAGCAAACTTAGTCGTGTGGGCTGACACCGTTGCTCCGGGGAGCCGGGTCGACGCACTCCCCCCCCGTGGGCGATCAGTCACCGTGCCGTCGCCACACCTATCCGCAGGTCCAACTCGATTTCCAGAGAAGCCTGTTCATTCACGCTCGGGTCGTAACCGTTCCCTCAAAGAGGCGCAGGAGGTGGCGAGTTGGGTGGTGCCGGTGGGGTTGACGGGTTTCATCGTCACGCCCCACACAATCCCGGCGTTTACTTAGCGTGGTCAGCGGTAACGCAGCGACAGGGAGCGGCTGTACGCGCGCGCTCCGCGGGAGTACGAGCCGCGTGCCGTGACGGCGTCCCTCGCGGGGCGTTGAGCAGAAGAGGCGGTGGTGGACATGGCGGAGCGCAAGGGCGCGGTGGCGGGGGCCGAGGCGGTTCCCGGGGAGCGTGGACACGGTGGCGCGGGAGCGGTCGTGAGTCTCGGGGGCGGCTGGGACAACGACGACGGAGCCGGGCGGCGCCCGGAGGACGAGGCGGGGCGAGGGGTCGTCGTCGCGTTCGGGCAGACCATGAAGGCGCTGCGGGTACGGGAGGGTCTGGAACGCGAGGAGTTCGGAAGGCGGCTCGGGTACTCGGCGTCCACGATCGCCTCGTTCGAGCAGGGGCGGAGGATTCCTTCGCCCCAGGCGATCGAGCGGGCCGATGAAGTGCTGGGGGCGGGTGGGTTGTTGTGCCTGTGGAAGGAGCAGGTGGAGCGGGCGCAGTATCCGGTGTTCTTTCAGGGGATGGCCGCCTTGGAGAAGGAGGCCATGGAGCTGCTCTCCTACAGCACGCTCGTGTTCAACGGCCTGGTACAGACCGAGGAGTACATGCGGGCCGTGCTGAGCATGCGATGCCCGGTCCTGGACGAGGAGACCATTGAGCAGCGGGTCGCGGCACGGCTTGCCCGCCAGGACATCTTCGACAACTGGCCCGCACCGCTCCTGAGCTTCGTGGTCGGGGAGGCAGTGTTGCGACACCCGTATGGTGGAAAGCACGTGCTACAGGGACAGTTGGAACATCTACTCCTGGTCGGCCGGAAGCGAAACGTCTCGATCCAAGTCATGCCGATTGGCTGTGAGGTCAACGCAGGCGTGGACGGCCCGTTCACGATCGTTACGCGCAAGGACGGCAAGAAGTTCGCCTATGCCGAGGCGCAAGGGACGAGCGCTCTCCAAACCGATCCGGAACAAACAGCTCTCGCTGCCGCACGCTATGGGATCATCCGATCACAGGCTCTCACTTCGCGAGAGTCACTGGAGCTCATCGAAGGGGTGCTGGGATCGCTATGAACAACGCTGAGTCCTCGACCGTCGCCTCCGGCCTCGCCTGGTTCAAGAGCAGCTACAGCGGAGCCGAGGGCGGCGAATGCGTAGAGGTCGCGACCGGTACGGCAGTTGTGCACGTCCGGGACTCCAAGGCCACCGCCGGGCCCGTCCTCACGGTGACGCGTGACGCGTGGGCGGGGTTCATCGGGCTGGCCTCGTCGGAGGGGCGCGTCTGACGCTCGTACGGTCGTGAGAGCCCTGCTGCTTCCTGCCGGACGGCAGGCTCTCATGTAGGCGCAGGTACCCGTTCCGTCAGGCGGGTACGGGCTGCTGGTCGGCGCCCTCGAAGGGCGGGTAGGTCCGGCTGCCGCTGCGCTCGGCCGCGTCGATGTAGTCGGCCAGAGTGTCGCGGGATCGGGCGAGCCGGTCCATCTGGTCGTCCAGCCGCTGGAGCCGTGCCCGCATCGCGGCCAGTGACTCGGGACACCCGATCAGGTCCGGGGCCTCTCCCACCGCACAGGGCAGCAGGTACGCGATGTCCTCGGAGGACAGACCGGCGCCGAGCAGGTGGCGGATCTGTTTCACCCGCAGCACGGCGCTCTCCCCGTACTTCCGGTAGCCGTTCGCACCGCGCTCCGCCTCCAGCAGGCCCTGGGCCTCGTAGTAGCGCAGTTGATGGGCGTTGACGCCCGTCCTGCTGCTCAGTTCTCCGATACGCATCGCGACCTCGCTTGACCTTCACACCGGTATCAATGTCGAGGATGCTGCCATGAACGCAACCGACACATCCGTGACAGTCATCGGGCTCGGACTGATGGGTCAGGCCCTCGCCCGCGTTTTCCTGAAAGCCGGACATCCCACAACCGTATGGAACCGTACGGCCGCCAAGGCCGATCAGCTGGTGGCCGACGGTGCCCGGTCGGCGCCGACGGTCGGCGACGCGCTCAAGGCCAGTTCCCTGACGGTCGTCTGCGTCACCGACTACCAGGCCGTGCACGAGCTGTTCGGCGCGAGCGACGTCGAGCTCGACGGAACGACGCTGGTCAACCTGACCTCGGGCAGTTCGGCGCAGGCCCGGGAAACCGCCCGGTGGGCCGAGTCGCACGGCGCCCGTTATCTGGACGGCGCCATCATGGCCGTTCCTCCGGCGATCGGCACCGCCGAGGCGGTGATCCTGCACAGCGGGCCGCGGGCGGACTTCGAGACGCACAGGCCGGCACTCGACTCGCTCGGCACCGTCACCTACCTCGGTGCGGACCACGGCCTGGCGTCCCTGTACGACGTGGCCGGTCTGGCCATGATGTGGAGCGTCCTGAACGCCTGGCTCCAGGGCACCGCTCTGCTCCTGGCGGCCGGTGTCGACGCCGCGACATACGCGCCGTTCGCGCGGCAGATCGCGGTGGGGGTGGCCGGGTGGCTTCCCGGGTATGCCCGGCAGGTCGACAGCGGTTCCTTCCCGGCGGAGGTGTCGGCCCTGGAGACCGACGTACGGGCCATGGCACACCTGATCGAGGAGAGCGAGGCGATGGGTGTCAACGCCGAACTGCCGCGGCTGATCAAGGCGTTGGCCGACCGCTCGATCGCCGCAGGACACGGTGGGGAGCAGTATCCCGTGTTGATCGAGGAGTTCGGCAAACCCCGTACCGGCTGACCTGTCCGGTCAGGCCGGAGTGATCGGCAGCACGTCCGGCGACAGTGCCGCCGCGCGGGCTGTCGCGGCTGTCGTGCGGCGGCGGTGGTGGCGGCGGCACAGGACCTCGTAGCCGATCTCGTCCGCGGAGTCGGTGACGTCGCCGACCACCACCTGGGCGCCCTCCACGACCATGACTCCGCCGACGGTGCGGGCGTTGTGGGTGGCGCGGGCGCCGCACCAGCACAGGGCCTCGACTTGCAACACCTCCACCCGGTCGGCCAGTTCGACCAGGCGCTGGGAGCCCGGGAACAGCTTGGAGCGGAAGTCGGTCGTGATGCCGAAGGCGTAGACGTCGATCTCCAGGTCGTCCACCACCCGTGCGAGCTGGTCTATCTGCTCCGGTGCCAGGAACTGCGCCTCGTCCGCGATCACGTAGTCCGCGCGCCGGCCCTGCGTGAGGTGGTCGACGAGGTGCGTGTACAGGTCCGCGCGGTCCCCGACCTCCACCGCGTCGGTGACCAGGCCGAGGCGGGAGGACAACTTGCCCTCCCCGGCACGGTCGTTACGGGTGAAGATCATGCCCACCAGGCCGCGCGCCGAGCGGTTGTGCTCGATCTGGAGAGCCAGCGTCGACTTCCCGCAGTCCATCGTTCCGGAGAAGAACACGAGCTCGGGCATGGGAGGTTGGGCACCTTTCGGCGGGGGCGGGCTGGGTCGGGGACGACGGCCGGGAGTCGGCGGGCGGGAGCCTCAGGAGCGTACTTCGAGCAGTGGGACCAACTGCTCGGCAGGGGTCAGCGAACCGTGGTTGCCGACCATCGCCGACTCGTTCGGCTCCCGCTCCGAGGCGATGATCAGCACGTCGTCCCGCGCGGCGGCGACCACATCGCCGATGCGGTGGTACACGCGGTCGTCGATGCGGGGGCCGAACCAGCCCGCCGCGATCGCCTCGTCCCGCGAGGCCACCCAGAACTGCTCGCCGAGCACCTCGCGCCAGCAGGTCAGTACGTCGTTCTCGGCACCGGGGACGGCGTAGACGTGGCGGGCGCGACCCTCGCCGCCGAGCAGGGCGACCCCGGCGCCCAGCTCCCAGTCGTGGTCGAAGTCGATGCGGTGCTCCTCGTCGAAGGGCACGTCGACCATCCCGTGGTCGGCGGTGATGTAGAGCGCGCTGCGCGGCGGGAGTTGCTCGGCCAGGCGCTGGACCAGGCGGTCCACGTACATGAGCTGGCCGCGCCAGGTGTCGGAGTCGACGCCGTAGCGGTGTCCGGCGCCGTCGACCTCGGCGTAGTACGTGTAGACCAGGGAGCGGTCGGCGGCGGCCAGTTGTTCGGCCGCGAGGTCCATGCGCTCCTCGCCGGACAGCCGCCCGTGGAAGGTGCCGCCGCTCAGCGCGACCTTCGTCAGCGGCGTATGGGCGAAGGCGGGCGAGGACACCTGGGCGGCGTGCACCCCGGCGCGGTGGGCCAGCTCGAAGACGGTGGGGTGCGGCTGCCAGGCGTCGGGTCGGGTCCAGGGCTGCCAGCGCAGCTGGTTCATCAGCTCGCCGGTGTCCGGGTTGCGCACGGTGTACCCGGGCAGGCCGTGGGCTCCGGGCGGCAGACCGGTGCCGACGGAGGCGAGGGAGGTGGCGGTGGTGGCCGGGTAGCCCGTGGTGATCGGCCGTCCGGTGCCGCCGCGCGAGCCGGGCAGCAGGGACGCCATGAACGGGGCTTCCTCGGGGTGCGCCTTCAGCTGCTCCCAGCCGAGGCCGTCGATCAGGAACACGCAGTTCCGGTCGGCGGGAGGCAGTTCCGGGATCGCGGCGGTGAGGCCGGGGACGCCCATGCCCGCGGCGAGCGTGGGCAGCAGGTCGGCCAGTGAGCCGGTGCCGTACTCGGGCCGGGGCGCGGAGGCCGGGGCGAGGGGCTCGGGATAAGCCTCGGGCGTGAGGGGCCAGGCGGTGGTGTGGGCGGCCTGCGCGGGGTTCGGGGTGTGCGGGGTCCGGGAGGTGTCTGTCATCAGTTCGTGGGGTCCGCGGTCGCCTCGGAGAGGGCCTGCGCGAAGGTGAGCGCCTGGCGCACCGTCTCCGGGCCGTCCCCGGCCTCGCTGACCCGCAGGCTGAGGTCGTCGGCGGTCGAGCTGCCGGTGTAGCCGTGGTCGGCCTCGCAGTTGGGGTCGCCGCAGGCGGCCGGCTCCAGGTCGAGGCGGGAGACCGCGCCCCAGCCGATGGTGAGCACGATCTCGCGGGGCAGGGTGCCCGGCTTGTACGACTCGGGGTTGGCGACCACACGGCTGACCACGATCGACGAGATCCGGCCGAGCTTCACGGACTCCGTGGACGTGGTGGCGTAGGGCGTCGGGGAGGTGGTGTCGGCGGCCTGCTCGTCGGTGTGGCTGACGATGAAGCGGTTGCCGGTGAGGACGAGCACGGTCACATGGCGCCGCACCTCGTTCTGGTCGAACGTCGTCTCCTGGTGGACCAGGTACGACCGAACGGGCTCGCCGCCCACGGCGGCCTCCACCGCCTCGGCCACGAGGGCCGGGTAGTAGCCGCTGCGCTCGATCGCCGCCCGCAGCCCCTGGGTCGTCGTACTGGTCTTGGCCATGGCGCCCATCCTACGGGGGACCGCTGACTGCGAAGCACCGGTCGCGGCACTCCCGCTCGCGCCGGTGCGGGCCCGCCGGGAGCCGCCCGGTCGTTCGAGCGGTGGGGCGTCACCGATCCGCTTCACCGGTCTGCGTCCTCGCCCGACGGCTGCTCGTCCACCGGGGTGCCGTCGAGCGCGAGACGGTCGGCGAGTTCGTCCCGGAACAGTTTGCGGCGGTCGAGGGCTTGGACCCGGTAGGCGGTGCGGCCGACGATCTGGCTGGTGATCGGCGCGGTGAGCAGTTGGAACAGGATGACGAGCAGGAGCACCGGCGCGTAGCGCAGGGGCATCTGCGCGGCGGTTCCCGCCAGGATGAGCAGCAGGCCGAGCGTCTGGGCCTTGGCGGCCGCGTGCAGGCGGCTGCCGATGTCCGGGAAGCGGAGCAGTCCCACGGAGCCGAGCAGGCAGAAGATCGCACCGGCCGGGAGCAGGATGGCGGTGATCACGTCGGAGACGGCGGTCATCGCAGGCCCGCCCGCTTCTCGATCAGGTGGGCGGCCGTCACCGATCCGGTGAAGGCGAGCAGGGCGAGGACGACGAGCACGGGCAGGGGTGTGGTGTCCTCGCGCACGGCCATGCCCACGGCGGTCCCGGCGATGATCATCGTCAGCAGGACGTCCAGCGCCACGATGCGGTTGAGCGCGTCCGGACCGCGCACGAGGCGCAGCAGGGTGAGCAGTCCGGCCACCGACAGCACGGCCAGGGTGGCGGTGTACATGACGGTCATGGTGTTCTGCCTCCTCGATCGGGGTCGGGGGAAAGCCCGGAACCGTCGTCTCCGGGCGGTCCGGTGCGGCGGCGGGTGGTTCCGACGGCCCGCGCGACCCTGCGCTCCACGGACTGCACCGCCTTTCTGCGGCGGGCGATGTCTGCTTCGTCGTGGACCGGGATCGTGTGGACGTACAGCCGTTGCCGGCGCCGGTCGATCTCCACCACCAGCGTGCCGGGCGCGATGGTGGTGAACTCGGCCACGGCGGTGATCAGCAGGTCGCTGTCGACGCGCAGCGGGACCTCGACGATCGCGGCGGACGTCCTTCCCCCGTACCTCAGGACCTGCCAGGCGACGGTGGTCCCGGACCCGACGAGATCGGTCAGCAGGGCGATCAGCAGACGCCCGATCGCCAGTGGCCGGGGCACGGCCCCCGGCAGGACCGGCGGCAGGGAGAAGGTCCCGACGACAGCCGTGGCGGCGAGCAGGCCTCCGACGAGGACCACCGGGCTCACGGACCCCCACAGCAGGATCCACAGCAGCCACAGCCAGCCGATCATGGGCAGGTGGTGCCGGACTCGGTGGGCTTCCTCCCGGCGGGTCAACGGTCCTCCCCGGTCATGACGGCGGAGCGGTAGGCCCGCGGGTCGAGCAGTTCGCGTGCGGCTTGTTCGCCGACGTGGGCGAGCGGACCCGCCCAGACGGCGACCGCGACGCCGGCCACCACCATGACGGCGGTGGCGGCGGTCATCAGCCCGGCCCCGTACCGGCCGGCGCGGGGCTCCGGGCTGCGGACGGTGTCGGAGGCCGTCGGCTCGTCCCGCGGCGCCGGGGTCCGGCGGTCGCCTTCGCGGCGGTGCGGGTCCGGACGGTCCGCGTCGCGGCGGTCCGGGTACGGCTTCTGCCGCATGAAGGCCCTGGTCCACACCCGGGTCATGGCGTAGATCGTCAGCAGGCTGGTGAGCAGGGCGGCCGCGGCGAGGGCGTACGCCGCGGTGCCGCCCTGCCCCACGCCGGCCCGCAGCAGGGTCAGTTTGGCCACGAACCCGGAGAACGGCGGGATCCCGGCCAGGCTCAGGGCGGGAAGGGCGAACAGCACGGCGACCACCGGCGTCGGGGGCGGCCGCTGCGCCATGCGTTCCAGGCCCGTCGTCTCCGTGTGGCGTACGACGAGGGCGGCGGCCAGGAAGAGCGCGGCCTGGACGACGATGTGGTGGACCATGTAGAGGACCGTGCCGGTGAGCCCGAGGGTGTCGAACAGCGCGAGCCCGAACAGCATGAAGCCGATGTGGCCGACGAGGGCGAAGGACAGCAGCCGGTTGACGTCGTCCTGCGCGAGGGCGCCGAGGATGCCCACGATCATGGTGGCGATCGCCACGCAGGCCAGCAGGACCCACACGCTGGAGCGCGGGAAGAGCAGCGTCTGGGTGCGCAGCAGGGCGTAGACGGCGACCTTGGTCAGCAGTGCGGCGAACACGGCGGTGATCGGCGCCGGCGCGGTGGGGTAGCTGTCGGGCAGCCAGAAGTGCAGGGGGACGAGCGCCGCCTTGATGCCCAGGACGGCCAGGAGCAGCAGGGCGAGCGCGCCGCGCAGGCCGTCGGGGAGTTCGGCGAGCCGCGGCCCGAGCTGGGCCAGGGTGACCGTGCCGGTGGCCGCGTACACCAGGCCGACGAGCGTGAGGAACAGCAGGGAGGACGTCAGGCTGATGATCGTGTACGTCATGCCCGCCCGGGTGCGGTTCCCGTCGGCGTCCAGGGTGATCAGGACGTAGGAGGCGGCGAGCAGCACTTCGAAGGCCACGAAGAGGTTGAACAGGTCGCCGGTGAGGAAGGCCAGGCTCACCCCGGTGACGAGCAGCAGGTAGGCGGGGTGGAAGACCTCCGCCGTGCTGCGGCGGTCCTCGGCGGTGCCCTGGCCGATGGCGAAGAGCAGCACGGCCAGGGTCACCAGGAGGGACACCATGAGCAGGAGCGCCGACAGCCGGTCGGCGACGAGCGTGATGCCCAGCGGGGCCGGCCAGCCGCCGACGTGCACGGCCTGCGGACCGCGGGTTTCGGCGAGGGCCAGCAGAGCCGCCGCGTCCGCCAGGACGCACGCCAGGACGAGGGTGCTCATCGCGCGGACCACCCGGCCGGGCAGGCCGAGCAGGGTCACACCGGCGGCCAGGACCGGCAGTACCACGGGCAGGGTGAGCAGCAGTGCGGTCATCGGTGGTCCCCCGGGGTGGTGCCGTGGTCGCGGTGGTCCGGCTCGTCGCCGTCGCCAGGCCCGTCGCCGTCGTCGGGTTCGTCGCCGTCGTCGGGTTCGTCGCCGTCGTCGGGTTCGTCGCCCTCGTCGGGTTCGTCGCCCTCGTCGCGGTCGGTTTCCCCGTGGGTGCCGCTCACCTCGTCGGACCCGGCGCGCTGCAGGGCGATGTCGATGCGCCGGTCCTCCACGTCGTCACGCACCTCGTCGCTGCCGGACAACCGCCAGGAACGGTAGGCGAGGGCCATCAGGAACGCCGTGAGGCCGAACGTGATCACGATCGACGTCAGTGCCATGGCCTGGGGCAGCGGGTCGGCGGGCTCCGCCGGGTTCACCGGCTTCCCGTCCAGTACCGGGGGCCGGCCGGGGGTACCGCCGGCGACCAGGAGCAGCAGGTTGGTGCCGTGGCCCAGGAGGATGAAGCCGAGGACGATCCGCATCAGGGACCGTTGCAGCATGAGGTGGAAGCCGAGCGTGAACAGGCCGCCCACCACGACGGCCATCGTCACGTCGAGGGTGTTCACCGTGTTGTCCACCGCGCCGTTCACCGGACGGATGCCTCCCCTTCCCGGGCCGCCGCCGCACCGGCCTCGCCGAGCGAGACGCCCACCGCCGACAGGAGCTTGAGGACGACACCGACCACGAGCAGGTAGACACCGACGTCGAGGAACAGGCTGGTCGCCCACTTCACCTCGCCCAGCAGCGGCAGGTGCCAGGTCAGCAGACTGCTGTCCAGCGCCGTACCGCCGACGGTCAGCGGCGCCAGGGCGGTGACCGCCGCGATCACCAGGCCCGTGCCCGCGACCGCGACCGGGCGCAGGCGTACGGCGGCGCCGAGGTCGGCCCGGCCGCCGACGAGGTACCGCAGGACGAACGCCAGCCCCGCGACCAGTCCGCCGGAGAACCCTCCGCCGGGGCGGTAGTGCCCGGAGAACAGCAGGAACACCGAGAGCACCAGGATCGAGGGGAAGAGCAGCCGGATGGCCACTTCCATCAGGACCGAGCGCTCGCCGCCGGGCCGTTCACCGGCTCCCGGCAGCCAGGTCTGCCGGGGCTCGTCCCAGTGCGTCGTGGGGAAGCGGGTGAGCGGCTCCTCGTCGGCGCCCCGTATCGCGTCGCGGTCGCGGAACCGGATCAGGCTGCCCACTCCGACCGCCGACACCAGCACGACCGAGATCTCGCCCAGCGTGTCCAGGGCCCGGAAGTCGACGATGATCGCGTCGACGACGTTGAGGGCGCCCGTCTCCGCCGCCCGGCGCAGGTACCCGGGCGAGATCACCGGGGCCGTCCGCGCGGAGGCCGCCGCCAGCGCGAAGCAGGTGACGACGGCGCCGACCCCGACGGCCACCGTGCCCCGCAGCACCCGCCCCGGCACCGACCTCCGGCCGGGATCGAACCGGGCCGGCATCCGGCGCAGCACCAGCACCACGACGACCAGCGTCGTCGTCTCGACCAGGAACTGGGTGAGCGCCAGGTCCGGGGCTCCGCGTACCAGGAACAGGCCCGCCGCGCCGTACCCGACGGCCCCGGTCAGCAGGATGGCGGTGAGCCGGTGCCGGGCGGCCACCACCGCCGCGGCGGCCGCCAGCATGACCACGGCCAGCACCGGTTCGAGCGAATACCGCCACAGGGGCGGTGCCCCCAGCGACGGTGCCGCCGCCAGGAGGGCCGCGCCGGGCACCGCGACGACCGTCGTGAGCAGCACGGTCAGATAGACGGGCAGCGAGCCGACCTGGGTGTGCCGGGTCAGTGTCACGGCCAGCCGGTCCACGCCCTCGACCGCGCGGTCGTACGCGTGCTGCACGTCGGTCAGGCGCGGCAGGCGGTTCACCGCGGCGGCACGGCGGCGGAGCGCGTGGATCAGGGCACCGGCGACGAGCGACAGCGCGGACAGCCCGAGTACCGGGGTGAAGCCGTGCCACAGGGACAGTTCGTACGGTCCGCCGGCTGCCGGCGGATAGGTGTCGGCGTAGGCGGTGGTCAGGGCCGCCGTGGCGGGGTACGCCACGCCCAGCACCAGGCCCGCCCCGGACAGTACGGCCACCGGGGCGACGAATCCCGCCTCCGGGCTCCGCACGGACCGCGCCGCCCTCCCCGTCGGCGGCCCTCCGAAGGCGCCGTGCAGGAACCGTGCCGCGAACGCCACGGTCAGCGTGGAGCCGCACACCAGCACCACCGTCAACTGCTGGTGGCCGGCGAGTTCGGTGCCGTGCAGGAACGCGTCCAGGGCGGCTTCCTTGCCCAGGAAGCCGACGAGGGGCGGCAGACCGGCCATCGACGCGGTGGCGAGTGCCGTGACGCCGAAGAGCACGGGCAGTCGGCGGCCCAGTCCCGACAGCTCCCGGATGTCGCGGGTACCGGTGTGGTGGTCCACGATCCCGACGGACAGGAACAGCGCCGACTTGAACGCCGCGTGCGCCAGCAGCATCACCACGCCGGCCAGTGCCGCCGTCCGGGTTCCGGCGCCCAACAGGGCGGTCAGCAGACCGAGTTCGCTGACGGTCCCATAGGCGAGGAGCAGCTTCAGGTCGGTCTCGCGCAGCGCCCGCCAGGCGGCCACCACCATCGTGGCGAGCCCCACGCCGAGCACCATCGGCCGCCACGGCGCCACGTCGGCCAGGGCGGGCGCCAGGCGGGCGATCAGGTAGACCCCGGCCTTGACCATCGCCGCCGCGTGCAGGAAGGCGCTGACCGGCGTGGGGGCCACCATCGCCGCGGGCAGCCAGCCGTGCAGCGGCATCTGCGCGGACTTGGTGAAGGCGCCGACCAGGACGAGCACCACGGCGGCGGAGACCGCGCCGCCCCGTGGGGGGTCCGCGAGGATCGCCGAGACGCGGTAGGTGCCGGCCGCCTGGCCCAGCACGATGAAACCGAGCAGCATCGCCAGGCCGCCGGCCGCCGTCACCAGCAGGGCCTGACGGGCGGCCCGGCGCTGCTCGGCCCGCTTTCCGGGCCCTGCGATCAACAGGAAGGAGGCGACCGTGGTCAGCTCCCAGAAGACGTACAGCACGAAGAGGTTGTCCGCCAGGACCAGTCCGAGCATCGCCCCGGCGAAGGCCAGCAGCAGAGCGGCCAGCGGGCCGGCGTCCTGTTCGACGTAGTAGCGGCAGTACAGCAGCACCAGTGCCCCGACACCGGCCACCACCCACAGCATCAGCAGCGACAGGGCGTCCAGGCGCAGATCGATCGTCAGGCCGAGCGACGGAGCCCACCGCAGGGACTCCTGGTACGCGCCGCCGTCCAGGACGCCCGCCGCCCGCGTGCCCGCCCAGACCACCGTCGCCGACGGCACCAGGGCCGCCACGGCCCACACCGCGCGGCCGAGCCGCCGTTCCCACCAGGGGATCGACACTGCGACCGTCGCGTAGGCGGCCAGCAGGACCAGCACGTCAGCACCTACTCCTTCACGGTGGCCCGACCGCTGACGCGCGAGCGGCCTCCGCCCGAGCCTTGGGGGGTTATGTCCGGTTCACCGGTTTCGTCGGCATTCAGTGCTCTGTGTAGCAGGGGGAGCCGCCCGAAGGGGCGTCGCCGCGCCACACGGAGCCGGGCGTACGGCTCGGCGGAGCCGCACGGCATCCCGGTCAGGGCCGGCACACGGTGCGCGTACGGGGCCGGTGATCCGCGTCGGGCTCCGGCAGAGGTGCGTCCGGCCGGGCGGTGGACCGGTCGAACGCACGACGGGGGACGGCGGAGGGCTCGGCGGTGGGTCCGGTGGAGAGTCCGGCGCTCCTCCCCCGGGCGGACGTCGTGCCGGGCGAGGGGGACCCGGTCCTGTCGGCGTCGATGCCCCCGAGGCGCATGTCGTTCTCTCCGTTCGCCGGGCGGGCGGAACGGGGCACAGGTGCCCGCTCGACGCACCGTCAAACAGCCGCTGGCCTGCCGAGTCGGAACCTCGAGGGCTTGCGCCCCTCGGTACGCCGGTCAGTACGCCGGGAGCGTCCGGGGGCCGAGGTCGTCGCGGGCGGGCGGCGGCGCCAGGCGTACGGAGGCGCTGAGGACGCTCACGCCGTGGGTGGCGACGACCACCGGCTCCAGGCTGACGGCGACGACCTCGGGGTGGTCGTCGACCAGCCGCGACACCCGCAGCAGCAACTCCTCCAGCGCGGGGGTGTCGACCGGGGTCGAGCCGCGCCAGCCGAACAGCAGGGGCGCGGTGCGGATCGACCTCACCAGGGAGGTCGCCTCCCGGTCGGTGACCGGGATCAGCCGGTGCGCCATGTCGCCGAGCAGCTGCGAAGGGGGCCCGGCGAGTCCGAAGGACAGCACGGCACCGGCCGCGGAGTCGATCACCGCGCGGACGATGGTGTCGACACCGCGCGGCGCCATCCGCTGCACGACGGGGCGCAACTCCTCGGGCGTGCCGAGCTGCTGGGTCAGTTCGGCGTACGCCCGGCGCAGTTGTTCCTCGTTCGCCAGGTCCAGCCGTACGCCGCCCAGGTCGGCGCGGTGCCTGAGGTGCGGGGCGGTCACCTTGAGGGCGACGGGACGGCCCAGGGTGCGGGCGGCCTCGACGGCGGCGTCGGGTGTGGGAGCCGGGAGGGCGCGGTGGACGTGGATGCCGTAGGCGCCGAGCAGTCCGCAGGTCTCCTCGGTGCCGAGGGTCAGGCCCTGCCCGCGGGTGAGCTGCGCGTGGATGAGTTCGGCGGCGCCCTTCTCGTCGATGTCCTCGTACTGGGGCACCTTGCCGGGGTCGGCGGCGTCCCGCCGCCACTGGGCGTAGGTGACGGAGTGGGCGAGGGCGCGGACGGCGCGTTCGGCGGCGGGGTAGGCGGGGATGAGGTGGGCGTCCTCGGGGAGGGGCACGGGCGCCGGCGGAGGGCTGTCGGCGGGTGTGCGCTCCCCGGTCGGCGGGGTGGGGCGGGGCCGGGCGGACGGCTCCGTCCGCGGGGCCGTGCTCGCCGCCGCCGACAGGGCCTCCGCCAGGCCGCCGAGTTCCACGTGGACCACCAGGACCGGCTTGGCCGGGGTCGCGGCGGCGGCCGAGCGCAGCGCCTCGGCGAGCGCAGCGTCGCCGACGGAACCGGCCGTCCTTCCCCCCAGTGCCGGGATCGCGGTCACGACCACCGCGTCGCAGGTGTCGTCGGCCAGCGCCCGGGACAGGGCAGCGTGGAAGTCCGCCGCCGACGCCGCGGTGGTGAGGTCCAGCGGGTGGTGCGGGCGCAGTCCTTCGGCGAGGCACGCCTCGTAGGTGAGCAGTCCCAGGGACTCGGAGTTGCCCAGGATCGCCACCCGGGGCCCGGACGGCAGCGGCTGGCGGGCGAGCAGCAGGCCCGCGTCGACCAGTTCCGTGATGGTGTCCACCCGGATCACCCCGGCCTGTCGCAGCAGCGCGGAGACGGTCTCGTGCGGCAGTCGCGTCGCGCGCACGGCGTGCCCGCGGGGTCCGGCGCCGTGGCGGGCGCCCTGGACCACGACGAGTGGCTTCACCGCCGCGGTCCGGCGGGCGAGGCGGGTGAACTTGCGGGGGTTGCCGATGGACTCCAGGTACATCAGGGCGACATCGGTGTCCGGGTCGTCGTACCAGTACTGCATGACGTCGTTGCCGGAGACGTCGGCGCGGTTGCCGGACGAGACGAAGGTGGACACGCCCGTGACGCCGGTGACGCCTCCGCCGCGCCGGTGCAGCCGCGACAGCAGGGCGATGCCGATGGCTCCGGACTGGGCGAACAGGCCGATGCGGCCGGGGCGCGGCATCTCGGGCGCGAGCGAGGCGTTCAGCCGCACGTCCGGGGAGGTGTTGATGACGCCGAACGCGTTCGGCCCGATGATCCGCATGCCGTACGTACGCGCCTGCCGGACGAGGGCGCGCTGGCGCTCGCGGCCCTCGGGGCCCGCTTCGGCGTATCCGGCGGACGTCACGACGAGCCCCCGCACCCCGTGTTCGCCGCACTCGGCGACGGCCTCGGGGACCTGCTCGGCGGGTACCGCGACGACGGCGAGGTCGACCTGCCCGTCGATGTCGCGCACCGAACGGTGGGCGGGCACCCCCTCGCTCCCGTCGCCGCCTGCGAGTTCCTTCAGCTCCGGCGGGAAGGCCTTGTTCACTGCGTACAGGCGGCCGGTGAATCCGCCGTCCCGGATGTTGTCGAGGAGGCTGCGGCCCACGCCGCCGGGCCTGCGGCCGGCGCCTATGACGGCGACCGAGCCGGGGGTGAGCAGGCGCCGCACGGAACGGGCCTCGGCGCGCTGTTCGCGCGCCTGCTGCACGGCCAGCGAACGGTCGGTGGGTTCGAGGTCGAACTCCAGGCGGACGACACCGTCCTCGAAGCTGCGCTTCTGGGTGTACCCGGCGTCCGTGAACACCTTGATCATCTTGCTGTTGGCCGGCAGCACCTCGGCGGCGAACCGGCGGATGCCGCGCTCGCGCGCGACGGCGGCGATGTGTTCGAGGAGGGCGGAGGCGATGCCCCGGCCCTGGTGGGCGTCCTGCACCAGGAAGGCGACCTCGGCCTCGTCGGAGACCGCGGGGGCGGGCGCTCCGGCGGGCGACGGGTGGGAGGAGGCGGGTGCTCCGTCGGGGCCGATCCGGTCGTAGCGTACGGTGGCGATGAACTCGCCGCCCACGGTGGCCGCGAGTCCCACCCGGTCCACGAAGTCGTGGTGTGTGAACCGGTGCACGTCCTTGGCGGACAGGCGAGGGTAGGGCGCGAAGAAGCGGTAGTACTTCGACTCGTCCGACACCTGCTCGTAGAAGCTGACCAGGCGCTCGGCGTCATCGACGGTGATGGGCCGCACGCGCGCGGTGCCGCCGTCGCGCAGCACCACGTCGGCCTCCCAGTGGGCGGGATACTCATGCCGGTCCGACGAGATCTGCATGGGCCCCAGAGTACGGCTCGCGTACGACAACGGCGCGAGGCAGTCTGTGGGTGCACGAGCCGGACCGAGGCCGCGGTCCGGTGTCGCCGGGAGCGGGGACGAGTTCCGCTCCCGGTGTGGTTCCCGATACGGGAAACTGGTCTAGACAACCTGAACACCGAAGGGCAGCAACACATGGCTGAGCGCCGCGTCAACGTCGGCTGGGCCGAGGGCCTCCACGCCCGTCCCGCCTCCATCTTCGTCCGAGCCGCCACGGCCGCAGGCGTCCCGGTGACGATCGCCAAAGCTGACGGCAACCCCGTCAACGCGGCCTCCATGCTGGCCGTTCTGGGCCTGGGCGCCCAGGGCGGCGAGGAGATCGTCCTCGCCTCCGACGCCGAGGGCGCCGACGCCGCCCTGGACCGTCTGGCGAAGCTGGTCTCCGAGGGTCTCGAGGAGCTCCCCGAGACCGTCTGACAGGCTCTTCGGCTTCTCCGGCAGCAAGTGGAGCCGCGTCGCCCTTTCCGGGCGGCGCGGCTCCGTCCTTTCGGGAAAGACGCCGCGCCCGTGGCCATCCGGCCGCTCGGCACGCGGAGAGCCCCGGCTCAGGAGTCGAGCCGGGGCGTCAGGGCTCGTGCCTCGGGCCGGAGCTGTCTCGGGTCAGAGGTTCACGCCGTGCGCGCGCAGGTAGGCGACCGGGTCGATGTCGGAGCCGTACTCGGCGGTCGTACGGGCCTCGAAGTGCAGATGCGCGCCGGTGACGTTGCCGGTGGCACCGGAGAAGCCGATCCGCTGTCCCGGGGTGACCTGCTGTCCCACCGAGACGGCGACGGCCGACAGGTGGCCGTACTGGGTGTGGGTGCCGTCGTGCATCTTGATGACGACCTGGTTGCCGTAGGCACCGCCCCAGCCGGCCTCCACGACGGTGCCCGTGCCGACCGAGAGCACGGGGGTGCCGCTCGCGGCGTGGAAGTCGACACCGGTGTGGCTGCCGGAGGACCAGACGGCTCCGCCGGACAGGTAACCGGTCGAGACGTAGGAACCCGCGATCGGGGACACGAAGGTGTCGAGACGCTTGCGCTCGGCCTCCCGCGCGGCACGCTCCTCGGCTTCGCGGGCCTCCTCGGCCGCCTCCGCCGCCCTCTCCCGCGCGGCCTCCTCCGCGGCCTCCCGCGCGGCGGCCTGGGCCGCTTCCCGCGCGGCCTCGTGCTGGGCGGCCGCCTGGGCGTCGATCCGGGCGGCGACCTCGTCACCGATGGCGACGACGGGGGTCAGGCCGGTCTGCTGCGCGGCGGGTCCGGCGGCGAGCGCCGGGGTCGCGAGGGAGCCGACCACGCCGGTGGAGGTGAGGGCCGCGATGCCCGCCGCCCTGGCGGTGCCGCGGTGCATGCGACCGGGACGACGGTGCTTCCCGGTGGCGCGTGTGAACGCCATGCAGTGGGTGGTCCTTTCCTTCCCTACCGCCTACCGGGTCAGCGATGGGGGTCCCCCCCAGGCCGTTCAGGCACTGGGGGAGGGTTCGGAGCAGGAAGGTCTCCTACGGGCCCCCTCGCGACAGGCGCGGGCGTCCGATTCACCCCAGGGACTGCACGACCGGGTCCCCGGCTCCCCTGGCTCGCGCCGTGCGGGGACTCGGCGATGGCTGTCCGGTGCCGCGGGCGCGGCGCACTGCCCGACGAACAGCCCGGATGACGCTAAACGGGGCATCCTTCAATTCCCAAACGGATCCCGCCTTCTGTAGCGCATCCCACAGGGCAGACAGGACCTCTCCACCCCAATCCGGGCATAGGCGGGCCCTGGTGACTTTCGTGCCACCAGGGCCCCTGCACGCGTGCGCTCCGCTCGCGTGCGCCGGCTACTCCGCGGGCACGACCGTGACCGCACCGATGCCGAGCGCCTCGACGGACGCCTTGATCTGTGCCGCGTCGCCGACCAGGACGGTCACCAGGCGGTCCACCGGGAAGGCGTTCACCACGGCCGCGGTGGCCTCCACGGTGCCGGTGGTGGCGAGCCGGCGGTACAGCTCGGCCTGGTAGTCGTCGGCCAGGTGCTGCTCCACCTGGTCGGCCAGGGTGCCGGCGACGGCCGAGGCGGTCTCGTACTTGAGCGGCGCGACCCCCACCAGGTTCTGCACGGCGACGTCACGCTCGGCGTCGGTGAGGCCCTCCGCGGCGAGCGTGCGCAGCACCGTCCACAGGTCCTCGAGCGCGGGTCCGGTGTTCGGGGTGTCGACGGAGCCGCTGATGGCGAGCATGGCCGCGCCCGTGGCCCCTCCGGAGGAAGAAGGGGGCGCGGACCTCAGGACCTGGCCGAACGACCGTACGCCGTAGGTGTAGCCCTTCTCCTCGCGCAGGACGCGGTCCAGGCGGGAGGTGAGGGTGCCGCCGAGGCAGTAGGTGCCGAGCACCTGCGCGGGCCACACGCTGTCGTGCCGGTCCGCGCCGACCCGGCCGATCAGCAGCTGCGTCTGCACGGCGCCGGGGCGGTCCACGATCACGACCCGGCCGGTGTCGTCGGCGACGATCGGCGGAACGGGCCGCGGCTCGGCGGCCGACCCGGTCCAGGAACCGAGGGTGTCACCGAGCAGCTCGTCCAGGTCGATGCCGGTGAGGTCACCGACGACCACCGCGGTGGCGGTCGCGGGGCGGACGTGCTTCTCGTGGAAGGCGCGTACGGCCGACGAGTCGATGCCGGCCACCGTCTCCTCGGTGCCCTGCCGCGGGCGGGACATCCGCGAGGTCGCCGGGAACAGCTCCTTGGAGAGTTCCTTGGCGGCACGGCGGGAGGGGTTGGCCAGCTCGTGCGGGATCTCGTCGAGACGGTTGCGGACGAGGCGTTCGACCTCGCTGTCGGCGAACGCGGGCGCCCTGAGGGCGTCGGCGAGCAGCCCGAGCCCCTTGGCGAGCCGGGAGGCCGGCACCTCGAGGCTCAGGCGCACGCCGGGGTGGTCGGCGTAGGCGTCCAGGGTGGCGCCGCAGCGCTCCAGTTCGGCGGCGAACTCCTCGGCGGAGTGTTTGTCGGTGCCCTCGGAGAACGCCCTCGCCATGATCGTGGCGACCCCGTCGAGACCCTCGGGCTCGGCCTCCAGGGGCGCGTCGAGCAGCACCTCGACCGCGACGATCTGCTGGCCGGGACGGTGGCAGCGCAGGACGGTCAGACCGTTGCCGAGCGTGGTGCGCTCGGGGGCCGGGAAGGCCCAGGGCTTGGCCTCGCCCGCCTGCGGCTGGGGGTGGAAGTCCATCGTGGCAAGCTCGGTCACTTCGCCGTCTCCTCGTTCTCGTCGGTGCCGGCGGCCGCGGCTTCTTCGGTGCCGGCGGCCGCTGCTTCTTCGGACTCCCCGGCTTCGGGGGCGACGGGCTCGTAGACGAGCACCGCGCGGTTGTCCGGGCGCAGACGGGCCTCGGCGACCTCCCGGACGTCCTCGGCGGTCACGTCGAGGATGCGCCCGACGGCGGTGAGGGCGAGCTGCGGGTCGCCGAACAGGACGGCGTACCGGCACAGTTCGTCGGCCCGGCCGGCGACGGTGCTGAGCCGGTCCAGCCACTCGCGCTCCAACTGGGCCTGGGCGCGCTCCATCTCCTCGGCCGTGGGGCCCTCCTCGGCGAACCGGGTGAGCTCCTCGTCGATCGCCGCCTCGATGACCGGCACCTCCACATCGCCGGACGCCTTCACGTCCAGCCAGCCCAGGGAGGGCGCCCCGGCCAGCCGGAGCAGACCGAATCCGGCCGCCACGGCCGTGCGGTCCCGGCGCACCAGCCGGTTGTAGAGCCGGGAGGACTCGCCGCCGCCGAGGACGGTGAGCGCCAGGTCCGCGGCGTCGCTCGCGCGCGTGCCGTCCTCGGGCAGCCGGTAGGCGGCCATCAGCGCACGCGCGGGGACCTCCTCCTCGACGAGCTCACGCAGCTCCTCGCCGATGGTCTCGGGCAGCGAGCCGTCGCGGGGCTCGGGCTTGCCGTCGTGGGAGGGGATGGAGCCGAAGTACTTCTCGATCCAGGCGAGCGTCTGCTCCGGGTCGATGTCACCGACGACGGAGAGCACGGCGTTGTTCGGCGCGTAGTACGTGCGGAAGAAGGCGCGGGCGTCCTCCAGGGTGGCCGCGTCCAGGTCCGCCATCGAGCCGATGGGCGTGTGGTGGTACGGGTGGCCGTCCGGGAAGGCGAGGGCGGTCAGCTTCTCGAAGGCCGTGCCGTAGGGGACGTTGTCGTAGCGCTGGCGGCGCTCGTTCTTGACGACGTCCCGCTGGTTCTCCATGGACTCCTCGTCCAGGGCGGCCAGCAGGGAGCCCATGCGGTCGGCCTCGAGCCAGAGGGCGAGCTCCAACTGGTGGGCCGGCATGGTCTCGAAGTAGTTGGTCCGCTCGAAGCTGGTGGTGCCGTTGAGCGAGCCTCCGGCGCCCTGGACCAGCTCGAAGTGACCGTTGCCCTTCACCTGCCCGGAGCCCTGGAACATCAGGTGCTCGAAAAGGTGAGCCAGGCCGGTGCGTCCCTTGACCTCGTGGCGCGAGCCGACGTCGTACCAGAGGCACACCGCCGCGACAGGGGTCAGGTGGTCCTCGGAGAGCACCACGCGCAGGCCGTTGGCCAAACGGTGCTCGGTCGCTGTCAGGCCGCCGGAGCCTGCCTGGGCTGTGGCCGTGTGACCCATGGGCATGTACGTCCCTTCGATCGCGGAGGCGGTCGTCGCATCCGCCGTTTGTGCCGGTCCTGCCACTGTATGCAAGCGTCCGGGGCACCGATGGAGTTCCCGGACGGGGACCGGGTTCGCCCAGAGCGAGAACCGCGGGTTCCGGGTGGGGCGGGAGGGCACGGACGTGGCCCGTGTGGCGTGTGGGGTCTCCCTCGGCGCCGCGCCCCTCCGCCGGCCGAGGCCCCGGCCCGCTCGCGGCGCCGACGGCACGTGCGCGTACTCTGCTTGCGCCACCGGCCCCGGCCCCCGACGAGGGGCCGCGGCGGGGTCCTGGTCCCGGTTGTCGGTGCGGCGGTCCACAATGGTCCGCGTCAGATACCGTCCCACGCTTCAGCAAGGAGCCGGCAGCGATGGCCCGCCGCAGCACGAAGACCCCGCCGCCCGACGACTCGTACGAGGAGCGGATCCTCGACATCGACGTCGTCGACGAGATGCAGGGCTCCTTTCTCGAGTACGCGTACTCGGTCATCTACTCCCGCGCCCTGCCGGACGCGCGCGACGGCATGAAGCCGGTGCACCGCCGCATCGTCTACCAGATGAACGAGATGGGCCTGCGCCCCGACCGCGGCTATGTGAAGTGCGCGCGCGTGGTCGGCGAGGTCATGGGCAAGCTGCACCCCCACGGCGACGCGTCGATCTACGACGCCCTGGTGCGCATGGCGCAGCCCTTCTCCATGCGGGTCCCGCTGGTCGACGGCCACGGCAACTTCGGCTCCCTGGGCAACGACGACCCGCCGGCCGCCATGCGGTACACCGAGAGCCGGATGACCGAGGCCACGAGCCTGATGACCGAGTCCATCGACGAGGACACGGTCGACTTCGCGCCCAACTACGACGGCCAGGAGCAGGAGCCGGTGACCCTGCCCGCCGCGTTCCCGAACCTCCTGGTCAACGGGGCGTCGGGCATCGCGGTCGGCATGGCCACCAACATGCCGCCGCACAACCTCCGCGAGGTGATCGCGGCCGCCCGGCACCTGATCCGGCATCCGAACGCCGATCTCGACGCCCTGATGCGCCATGTGCCGGGCCCCGACCTGCCGACGGGCGGCAGGATCGTCGGCCTCCCGGGCATCCGGGACGCGTACGAGAAGGGCCGCGGCACCTTCAAGATCCGCGCGACGGTCACCGTGGAGGACGTGACGGCCCGCAGGAAGGGCCTGGTCATCACCGAGTTGCCGTTCACGGTCGGCCCGGAGAAGGTGATCTCCAAGATCAAGGACCTGGTCGGCTCGAAGAAGCTCCTGGGCATCGCCGACGTCAAGGACCTCACCGACCGCGCGCACGGTCTGCGCCTGGTCGTCGAGATCAAGAACGGCTTCGTGCCGGAGGCGGTCCTGGAGCAGCTCTACAAGCTGACGCCCATGGAGGAGTCCTTCGGCATCAACAACGTGGCCCTGGTGGACGGCCAGCCGCTCACCCTGGGCCTCAAGGAGCTGCTCGAGGTCTATCTCGACCACCGCTTCGAGGTCGTACGCCGCCGCTCGGAGTTCCGCCGCGGCAAGCGGCGCGACCGTCTGCACCTGGTCGAGGGCCTGCTCACCGCCCTGGTGGACATCGACGAGGTCATCCGCCTCATCCGCTCCAGCGAGAACTCCGCGCAGGCGAAGCAGCGTCTGATGGAGCGCTTCTCCCTGAGCGACATCCAGACGCAGTACATCCTGGACACCCCCCTGCGCCGTCTCACCAAGTTCGACCGCATCGAACTGGAGGCGGAGCAGGAGCGGTTGAACAAGGAGATCGAGGAGCTGACCCGCATCCTGGAGTCGGACGCGGAGCTGCGCAAGCTGGTCTCGGCCGAACTGGCCGCGGTGGCCAAGAAGTTCGGCAACGACCGCCGCACGGTCCTGCTGGACGCGTCCGCCGCCCCGGTCGCCGCCGTGCCGCTTCAGGTGGCGGACGACCCGTGCCGGGTGCTGCTGTCCGACACGGGCCTGCTCGCCCGTACGGCGAACGCGGAGCCGTTCCCCGAGGGCGCGCACGCCAAGCGGGTCAAGCACGACTTGATCGTCTCGGCGGTACCGGCCACGGCCCGCGGCGAGGTGGGGGTGGTCACCTCGGCGGGGCGCCTGCTGCGGGTGAACGTCATCGACCTCCCACAGCTGCCGGAGTCGATGCCGACCCCGAACCTCTCGGGTGGGGCGCCGATTTCGGAGTTCGTCTCCCTGGAGGACGGCGAGCGGGTGGTCTGTCTGACGACGCTCGACGAGTCGTCGCCGGGCCTCGCTCTCGGTACGGAGCAGGGCGTCGTCAAGCGGGTGGTGCCCGACTACCCCTCCAACAAGGAGGAGCTGGAGGTCATCACCCTCAAGGAGGGCGACCGGATCGTCGGCGCCGTCGAACTGCGCACGGGTGAGGAGGACCTGGTCTTCATCACGGACGACGCTCAACTGCTGCGTTATCAGGCCGCGCAGGTCCGTCCGCAGGGCCGCCCCGCCGGCGGTATGGCGGGCATCAAGCTCGCGGAAGGCGCGAAGGTCATCGTCTTCACGGCGGTCGATCCGGCGGTGGACGCGGTGGTGTTCACGGTCGCGGGCTCACGCGGCACGCTGGACGACTCCGTCCAGACGACGGCCAAGCTGACCCCGCTCGACCAGTATCCGCGCAAGGGCCGGGCCACCGGCGGGGTGCGCTGCCAGCGGTTCCTCAAGGGCGAGGACTGCCTGTCCCTGGCCTGGGCCGGTCCCGCTCCGGCCCGCGCTTCGCAGAAGAACGGCGCTCCGGTCGACCTGCCGGAACCCGACCCGCGCCGCGACGGCTCGGGAGTGCCCATGCCGAAGACGGTGGCGGTGGTGGCGGGACCGGCCTGACCCCGCCGACCGGCACCGGCGGGGTGTCCTAACCCCGCTGGTCGTCGGGCTCCTGCACATAGCGCAGAACGCCCCACATGCCCTGCTCGTCGGCGTGCGGGACGTCGGCGACGCAGGCCTCCAGCTCCTTGCGGAGCGTGACGGCGTCGATGCCGGTCCCGATGAGCACCAGCTGCGTCAGCCGCTCCGCGCCGGCCGGCCAGGCTTCCGGGTAGAACCGCAGGAACCGGCCGACGGCGTGCACGGCGTACCGGTTCCCGGTGTCGTACGGCCCGAAGTCGAGGTACCCCTTGATCCGGTAGAGCCCCTCCGGCCGGCTGTCGAGGAACCGGATCAGCCGCCGGGGGTCGAGGGACGCGGCGGAGACGAAGGACAGGCTGTCGTACGCGGCGTGCAGGTGCCCGGTGTGCTCGTCGGCGTCGGCGGGCCCGTGCCGGGGCAGGTCGTCGAAGGAGAGCTGCCCGACGCGTTCCTCACTGGGCCTGCAGTCGAAGAGGAACTCCGGATCGACACGGCCGTGCGTGGCGGGAACGACGGCGGCGCGGTCGACGAGCGACCGCACGACGTCGAGCACGCGCTCCGCGTCCGCCGCCCGGTCGAGTTTGTTCACCACTACCAGATCGGCCAGGCCCAGATGCCGGTCGATCTCGGGGTGCCTGGCGCGTGTCCGCGCGAACTCGGCGGCGTCCACGACCTCGACG
Source organism: Streptomyces sp. M2CJ-2 (assembly GCF_016757295.1). NCBI lineage: Bacteria > Bacillati > Actinomycetota > Actinomycetes > Kitasatosporales > Streptomycetaceae > Streptomyces > Streptomyces sp. M2CJ-2. Next base: position 58,185 of record NZ_JAESIF010000012.1, read on the forward strand.
AGCCCGCCGTACACGATGCCGGGGTGCTCGCTGGCGAGCACCATCCGTACGAGCTCCTGCGGCTCGGCGAGACCGCTGGCCTCGATGACGATGACGTCGATCCCGGCGGACGGCCGTGCCAGCCGCTCGAGATAGACGTCCAGCTCACTGCCGTCGACGGCGCAGCACAGACACCCGTTTCCGAGCGAGAGGGTCGAGTCGCCGAGCGCGCCGGCCACGGCCATGGCGTCGATCTCGATGGCACCGAAGTCGTTGACGACGGCCCCGATACGGCTGCCGCCGCTGTGGTGGAGGAGGTGGTTGAGCAGGGTGGTCTTTCCGGATCCGAGAAACCCGGCCAGGACGACGACGGGAATCTGCCGACCGCTGCTGCGCTCCACTCCGCGACCCCTCTCACACCCTCGCGCACACCGGCTCGCGCCTCGGGCCGTGTCCGCGAACCGACTGACCCGCCAGGATATGCGCGGCCGGCCGCCCCCTGCTCTGCCGCTGCCGGAACGGGGTACCCGTGAGCCGGAAAGCCACCTCGGAACAGCTCAGGTTAGGCTCACCTCTGTGAGTACGTGCTCAACCGTGTCCCGCGAGCTCGACGAGCCCGTCGCGGGAACCGCGGCCATCGCTAGGACCTGGCTCCTGCTGGAGCAGCCCGGCCCGTGGGGCGCCAAGGCTCTCACGTCGAGCCACCTCGACCCCGCTCTGGGCCGCGCCCTGGAGGCCGCCACGAAGGGCACCGGAGTGCGGATCGCCCTCATCCGGCACCCGGGACGACACGCGGACCCCCGGACGCCCGCCACCCGCCGGGTGTACGCGGCCCACACCGTTCCGGGCAACACGTGGCTGCACGCCGCCGCGACCACGGACCCCGAGCGGCTGCTCGACCTCGACTTCGCCGCTCTCGGCAAGGGGCAGAGCGACACCTTCGACGCGGCGCTCGGCGGACGGCCGCACGGCGGGGACCCGCTCGCCCTCGTCTGCACCAACGGCAAACGCGATCGCTGCTGCGCGCTCCTCGGACGGCCCCTGGCGGCCGAACTCACCGCCTCCGGGGTCCAGGACGTCTGGGAGGTCACCCATCTGGGCGGACACCGGTTCGCGCCGACGGTGCTCGTGCTGCCCCACGGCTACGCGTACGGCAGGGCCGGGGCGCATGCCGTCAAGGAGGCGCTGCACGGCGCGCGGGAGGGCCGGATCGTCGTGGAGGGGTGCCGCGGGAGCTCCGCCTGGGAGCGCCCCGGCCAGGCGGCCGAGCTGGCCGTGCGTACCGAGGTGGGCGAGTACGCCGCCGAGGCACTGACCGTCGTACGGACGGACGGCGCGGCACCACGCTGGCAGGTGCTCGTCGCGCACGTCGACGGGCGTCGATGGCGGGTGGAGGTGGCGCAGGGCGCGTCCCTGCCGCCCCGCGCGGAGAGCTGTGGCACGTCGGTGCTGGGCTCACCCGCGCGGATGGACGTGGTGGCGGTGCGCGAGGTGACCGTGACGGCACTCGCGAGCTGACCGGCCGCGCGCGATCGTTCACGGACGACGGCCCCTCCTCGCAGGGGCGACGGCCCCTCCTCGCGGGGGCAGCGGCCCCTCCTCGCAGGTGCGAGGCGATCCGCGCCACATCCGCGCAGCCCCGGTGCCCGCCCACGTACCGTCATGGACATGCGTACCACCCCCCTCACCCGCCGCCTGCGCCTCGGCCTGCCCCGGCGGGTCTTCTCGCAGGTCCTGCTGATGCAGTTGGCGATCGCCGCGGGAGTCGCGGTGCTCGCGACCGGGCTGTTCCTGGCGCCGCTCGGTGCCCAGCTGGACGACCAGGCGATGCGCCGCGCGCTTGCCATCGCCCAGACCACCGCCCAGCAGTCACAGGTCGCGCGGGACCTGCGGAGCACGTCGCCCACGCCGGACGGACCGGTGCAGCAGGAGGCGGAACGGATCCGGAAGGCCACCGGCGCCGAGTACGTGGTGGTGCTGGACCGCCGGGGCGTGCGCTGGTCGCACACCGACCCCCGCAGGATCGGCGCCCCGGTCTCGACCGATCCCGGCGAGGCCCTGGCGGGGCGTGAGGTCATGGAGATCGACAACGGCACGCTGGGGCGCTCCGCACGCGGCAAGGTCCCGCTGCGCGACGACGACGGCGAGATCATCGGGGCGGTCTCGGTCGGCATCGCCTACGACAGTGTCCGGGCCCGGCTGATCCACGCGATCCCGGGGCTCTTCGCGTACGCGGGCGGGGCGCTGGCCGTGGGCGCGCTCGCGGCCTGGCTCGTCTCCCGGCGGGTGCAGCGGCAGACCAGGGACCTGGCCTTCTCCGACATCGCGGCGCTGCTCGCGGAACGCGAGGCGATGCTGCACGGCATCCGGGAGGGCGTCGTCGCCCTCGACCCCACCGGCCGTGTCCGCCTCCTCAACGACGAGGCCCGGCGCCTGCTGGACCTCGGTGACGAGGCCGTGGGCCGCTCCCCCGACGAGGCGCTCGGCACCGGCCGGACGGCCGACGTGCTGGCCGGCCGGGTGACCGGCACCGACCTGCTCACCGTCCGCGGGCAGCGCGTCCTGGTCGCCAACCGTATGCCGACCGGCGACGGCGGCGCCGTGGCCACCCTCCGCGACCGTACGGAGCTGGACCGGCTCGGCCGGGAACTGGACTCCACGCGCGGGCTGATCGACGCGCTGCGCGCCCAGGACCACGAACACGCCAACCGCATGCACACCCTGCTCGGGCTGCTCGAACTCGAGATGTACGACGACGCCGTGGAGTTCGTCGGCGAGGTCGTCGGCGATCACCGGGCGACGGCGGAGCAGGTCACCGAGAAGATCCGCGACCCGCTGCTCGCCGCCCTGCTGGTGGGCAAGGCGACGGTCGCGGCCGAGCGGGGCGTGGCCCTGTGGATCTCGGACCGGACCCGGCTGCCGGACCGGCTGATCGACCCCAGGGGCCTGGTCACCGTCGTCGGGAACCTGGTGGACAACGCGCTCGACGCCGTCGCGGGCGCACCGCACGCGCGCGTGGAGGTCGAACTGCGCGCCGAGGGACGTACGGCGGTGCTCGGCGTACGCGACACCGGGCCTGGAATTCCCGCGGAGCAACGCGAGTTGATCTTCACTGAGGGTTGGTCCACCAAGAAGCCGCCGGACCACCGCGAGCGGGGCATCGGGCTCTCCCTCGTCCGCCGGCTCGCCGAACGCCAGGGTGGCACCGCGACCGTGGACGAGGCGGACGGCGGGGGAGCGGAGTTCACCGTGATCCTGCCCGAGGCACTGACCGAGCCGGGCCCGCAGGCAGCCCTCACCGGGGCGTCCGTCCCCGTGTCCGTCCCGCTGGCCGCCCCGCAGACCATCAAGGAGGAGCCATGATGATCGAGGTCCTGGTCGTGGACGACGACGTCCGGGTCGCACACGTCAACGCCGCCTACGTCGAGAAGGTGCCCGGTTTCCACGTGGCCGGCCAGGCGCACAGTGCGGCCGAGGCGCTCACCCTGCTGGAGACGCTCCCCCGGCTGGATCTGGTGCTCCTGGACCACTGTCTGCCCGACCGGACGGGCCTCGAAATCGTCCAGGAGATGCGCGGGCGCGGCCACCAGACCGACGTGATCATGGTGACGGCGGCGCGCGACGTGTCCACCGTGCAGGCGGCGATGCGGCAGGGCGTACTGCAGTACCTGGTCAAGCCGTTCGCCTTCGCCGGGCTGCGCACCAAGCTGGAGGCCTACGCGGAACTGCGCCGCACCCTGGACGGCGGCGGCGAGGCGGAACAGGCCGAAGTGGACCGCATCTTCAGCATCCCGTCGGCCTCGGCGTCGGCGTCGGCGGAGCCCGGCCTGCCCAAGGGGCACTCCCCCACCACCGCGGAACTGGTACGCCAGAACCTGATGAACGCCGACGGCCCGCTGTCGGCCCAGGAACTCGCCGACCGCACAGGGGTGAGCCGCCAGACCGCGCAGCGCTATCTCAAGCTCTTGGAGCGCACGGGGCGGGCCACGCTGACCCTCAAGTACGGCGACGCGGGCCGCCCGGAGCACCGTTACGTGTGGGCGGGCCGCACCTGAGGGCGCGGGAGCCCCCGGCGCCCGGGCGTCACACCGCCCCCGCGCCGGTCAGCGACCGCACCTCGGTCTCCGCGTGCTTGGCCTCGTCGGGGGCCTCGGCCGAGGTGACCGTGCCGAGCCAGCCCGCCAGGAAGCCCAGCGGGATGGAGACCAGGCCGGGGTTCTGGAGCGGGAAGAGCTGGAAATCGACACCGGGGAACAGGGAATCGGGGCTGCCGGAGACCACCGGCGACAGCAGCACCAGCACCACGGCCGGGACCAGGCCGCCGTAGACGGCCCACACGGCACCACTGGTGGTGAACCCCCGCCAGAACAGGGAGTAGAGCAGCACGGGCAGGTTGGAGGAGGCGGCCACGGCGAAGGCCAGCCCGACGAGGAAGGCGACGTTGAGGTCACGGGCCAGCAGGCCGAGCGCGATCGCGAGCACGCCGATGCCGACGGCGGCCACCCGGGCCACGGCCACCTCACTGTGCGGCTTCCCGCGACGGCGCAGGGACGCGTACAGGTCGTGGGCGACGGACGCCGAGGAGGCGAGCGTGATCCCGGCGACGACGGCGAGGATCGTGGCGAAGGCGACCGCTGCGACGATCGCGAACAGCACTGTTCCACCGGTGGAGTCGGCGCCGCCGCCGAGGTCGAGCGCCAGCAGGGGGACCGCCGTGTTTCCGGCCGCGTTGGACCCGCGCACGGCATCCGGTCCGACGACGGCGGCCGCGCCGAACCCGAGGACGATCGTCATCAGGTAGAACCCGCCGATGAGCCCGATCGACCAGACGACCGAGCGCCGTGCCGCCCGCGCGGTCGGGACGGTGTAGAAGCGGGACAGGATGTGCGGCAGCCCCGCCGTACCCAGCACCAGGGCGAGCCCCAGACTGACGAAGTCGAACCGGGAGGTCCAGTCCCCGCCGTAGGCGAGCCCGGGGGCCAGGAACGCCTCCCCGTGACCACTGCGCTCGGCCGCCGTGAGCAGCAGGCGGTTGAAGTCGCCGTGGAACCGGAGCAGGACGAGGACGGTCAGCGCGATGGTGCCGCCGAGCAGCAGGACCGCCTTGACGATCTGGATCCAGGTGGTGGCCCGCATCCCTCCCATCGAGACGTAGACCACCATGAGCGCGCCGACCCCGACCACGGTCCAGGCCTGCGCCGCCTCGCTCCGGCCGCCGAGCAGCAGTGCGACCAGGCTGCCCGCACCCACCATCTGCGCCACCAGGTACAGAACGGACACGGTGACCGACGAAGTTCCCGCGGCGATACGCACGGGCCGTTCCCGCATCCGTGCCGCCACCACGTCGGCGAGGGTGAACCGCCCGCAGTTGCGCACCAGTTCCGCGACCAGGAACAGGACCACGAGCCAGGCCACCAGGAAGCCCACCGAGTACAGCATCCCGTCGTAGCCGAAGAGCGCGATCAGTCCGGAGATGCCGAGGAAGGAGGCGGCCGACATGTAGTCGCCCGCGATGGCAAAACCATTCTCCATCGGTGAGAAGAGCCGGCCACCGGCGTAGAACTCCTCGGCCGATCCCTGCCGCCGGCGGCTCACCCAGGTGGTGATCCCCAGTGTGACCGCGACGAACGCGCTGAACAGCAGCAGCGCCAGCGCCTGGTGATCCTCCGTCACGAGACACCGCCTCGCTCCCGCGCCAACTCCTGGGTGTCCCAACGGAGTTCCAACGCTGCCCGGTCCCTGCGCAGCCGCGCGTGCCGGGTGTAGGCCCAGGTGAGCAGGAAGGTGGTCAGGAACTGGCCGAGCCCGGCGAGCAGCCCCACGTTCACGGCGCCGGCCACCGGTCGGGCCATGAGGTCCGGCGCGGCCGTGGCGGTGACGACGTACGCCACGTACCAGGCGCAGAAGACGAAGACCGCCGGGACCACGAACCTCCGGTAGCGGCTGCGCACTTCCTGGAACGCCGCGCTGCGCTGCACCTGGAGGTACACGTCGGCCGCGGACGCGGCCCCCTCCTGCCGGCGTGCCGCCGGTTCCTCCGTCGGCCTCACCGCCGGAAGCGCCGGGTGCACCGCCGTCGGCACTCCGGTGCCGGCCGACTCACCCCAGCCCGAGGCGAGGGCGTCGTACCAGGGATCGTCGTACCCCACGTCTGCGGGACCGCCTCCACCCGGGTGGGGACGATCATTGCTTTGCTGCATGCCCAAGGATGGACAGAACGGGAAGATCCCCGACTCTTCTTCCCGTTCCACTTCACCCCATCAGGTGATGGTGTGCCCGCTACGCGTCGATGCGCGACCGGTCGAGCGTCGCCGCCGAGTTGGAGATGAACTCCTTGCGCGGAGCGACGTCGTTGCCCATGAGCAGATCGAAGATCTGCTCGGCGGACTCCAGATCGGTGAGGTTGATCCGGCGCAGGGTGCGGTGGCGCGGGTCCATGGTGGTCTCGGCCAGCTGGTCGGCGTCCATCTCACCGAGGCCCTTGTAGCGCTGGATCGAGTCCTTGTAGCGGATGCCCTTGGCCTGGAAGTCCATCAGCTTGTCGCGCAGTTCGCGGTCCGAGTACGTGTAGACGTACTTCTCCTGCCCCTTCTTGGGCTGGACGAGTTCGATGCGGTGCAGCGGGGGCACCGCGGCGAACACCCGGCCGGACTCGACCATGGGCCGCATGTAGCGGTGGAACAGCGTCAGGAGCAGGGTGCGGATGTGGGAGCCGTCCACATCGGCGTCGGTCATCATGATGATCTTGCCGTAGCGGGCCGCGTCGATGTCGAAGGTCCGCCCCGATCCAGCCCCTATGACCTGGATGATCGCACCGCACTCCGCGTTCTTCAGCATGTCCGTCACGGACGACTTCTGAACGTTGAGGATCTTGCCGCGGATCGGCAGCAGCGCCTGGAACTCGGAGTTCCGGGCGAGCTTGGCCGTACCGAGCGCGGAGTCCCCCTCGACGATGAACAGCTCACTGCGCTCGACGTCGTCGCTGCGGCAGTCGGCCAGCTTCGCGGGCAGGGAGGAGGTTTCCAACGCGGTCTTGCGGCGCTGGGCGTCCTTGTGCTGGCGGGCGGCGATACGGGTACGGGCCGCGGCGACGGCCTTCTCCAGGACGACCCGGGCCTGCTGGGCGTCGTCGCGCTTGGTGGAGGTCAGGAAGGCCTTGAGCTCCCGGGAGATCACCGTGTTCACGATGCGGCGGGCCGCCGAGGTGCCGAGGACCTCCTTGGTCTGGCCCTCGAACTGCGGCTCGGCCAGGCGGACGGTGACGACGGCCGTGAGGCCCTCCAGGGCGTCGTCCTTGACGATGTCGTCCTCGGCCACGCGCAGCAGCTTCTTCGTGCGCAGCACCTCGTTCACGGTCTTGGCGACGGCCTGCTCGAAACCGGCGACATGGGTGCCCCCCTTGGGGGTGGCGATGATGTTGACGAACGACCGGAGCGTCGTGTCGTAGCCGGTCCCCCAGCGCATCGCGACGTCGACACCGAGTTCACGGGTCATCTCGGTGGGTGTCATCTGGCCGTGCTCGTCCAGAACCGGGACCGTCTCCTTGAAGGTGCCCTGGCCCGTGAAACGGAGGGTGTCGCAGACGGCCTTGTCGGTGGCCAGGAACTCGCAGAACTCGCTGATGCCGCCGTCGAAGCGGAAGGACTCCTCGCCTTTGCTGTCGCCGTCGCCGAGCCCGTACTCGTCACGGACGACGATGGTCAGGCCGGGCACCAGGAAAGCGGTCTGGCGGGCACGCTGGTGCAGGGTCTCCAGGGTGAGCCTGGCGTCCTTGAGGAAGATCTGGCGGTCGGCCCAGTAGCGCACGCGGGTGCCGCTGCGGGTCTTGGGGATCTTCTTGGCCTTGCGCAGTCCGCTCCCGGCTTCGAACTTCGCGTCGGGGCCCGCGGCGGCGAAGGCGCCGGGGACCCCACGGCGGAAGCTGATCGCGTGGGTGTGCCCGCCGCGGTCCACCTCGACGTCCAGCCGCGCGGACAGCGCGTTGACGACGGATGCGCCGACACCGTGCAGTCCGCCGGACGCGGCGTACGAGCCGCCGCCGAACTTGCCGCCGGCGTGCAGCTTGGTCATGACGACCTCGACGCCGGAGAGGCCGGTCTTGGGTTCCACGTCGACCGGGATGCCGCGGCCGTTGTCCCGGACCTCCACCGAGCCGTCGTCGTGGAGGACCACCTCGATGTGGTCGCAGTGGCCCCCGAGGGCCTCGTCCACCGAGTTGTCGATGATCTCCCACAAGCAGTGCATCAGACCGCGGCTGTCGGTCGATCCGATGTACATCCCGGGGCGTTTCCGCACGGCCTCGAGCCCCTCGAGGACGAGCAGGTGCCGCGCGGTGTAGTTGGAACCGTCCCGGTCTGCTCCTGCCAGCAGCGCTGTGGACGGCACGGACGTCTCGGCGGTCACGCGGTTCGCTCCTCGCTGAATTTCAGATGGGGCCCTCACGGGTAAGGGCACGTCACTTGTCACCGGTGAGAGGGTACCGAGGCCTGGTAGAGCCGTTGTAACGCCACCCTCGTCTGAAACGTAGACTAGTCGAGAGTCGTATACCTGTTCGATCTCTCGATGGAGTGAAGCACACATCACGTTCCCTTCCAGGCATGAACCATTTAGGCTCCGGGCACGTCCTCAAGAACAACCGGCAACCCAGCCGGGAGGGCCGACCACCACCGATCCGACGCGAATCCGTACGACGACACAGCCACGCGATACGGCACATTCGCCCCCAACCGGCAACACCCAGCCACCTCGGAAAGAATTTTTCGAGAAGAAGCCACGAGCGGGAACGTTTTGGGGCTGGTTGGATGTTGACCCTGGTACGACAGCTCGTCGAGCTAGAGAAGAGGCGACGTGACTACTGTTCTGACCCCCGCGAGCCCGCTGACGGCCGCCGATCGCTGCGACCGCTGCGGCGCCCAGGCATACCTGCGCGTCGTCCTGCTGAGCGGCGGAGAACTGCTCTTCTGCGCCCACCACGGCCGCAAGTTCGAGCCGGAACTCAAGAAGATCGCCGCCGAGATACAGGACGAGACGGAGCGGCTCACCTCGCCTTCGGCGAGTGCCGCCGAGGAAGAGCGCTGACGCCTCGCGCACCACGACGGGCCGGCCCCTCACGGGTCGGCAGGGAGGGCGGCCGTCCCCGAAACGGAAGCGGCCGCCCTCCCTGTACACGAGAAGTATCGCGAGGAGCACCCGGTAAGCACCCGAGGACCGCTCCCCGCGAGCCGTCCGGGGCCGGCCTCAGGGCCTTCCAGGCGCCTTGGGGCGCCTTTTCAGGATTGTCATGTTCACGACCTTCATGCCGACGCTCAGCCGAGAGTCCGCACGACCTCGGACACACGCGTGTAGACCCCCGGGCGGCCCTCCCAGCCGCAGCCGCTCCCCCAGGACACCAGGCCTATCAGCCGTCCCCGGGCCACCAGCGGCCCCCCGCTGTCCCCCTGGCAGGCGTCCGGCCCGCCGGCCTTCTCACCGGCGCACAGCATGGCCCCCGTGCGGTACTCGCCTTCGTCACCACCCGGGTACGCGTTCTCGCACAGGGCGTCGCGCAGGACGCGCACACGTGCCGCGTGCAGGCTGCCGGCGAAGGAACCGGCGCCCGTGGTGTCGCCCCAGCCGTAGACGGTCGCGGCCGTGCCGACCTGGTACCCGGGGTCACCCGCGGCGGCCATGCCTATGACCGACTCCGAGGGCAGCGCTGCGGCCAGGGTGAGTACGGCGAAGTCGCCGGAGTTGCTGGCCGGGTCGTAGTCCGGGTTCACCCAGGTCTTCCGGACGGCTATCTCCTCCCCCCGGTCCGAGAGCAGGTCCGTACGGCCCGAGATCACCCTGAGGTCGGGCACCCGGTCCGGCGCAGCCCCCAGGATCTCCTTGTCCATGCAGTGGGCAGCGGTGAGCACGGTGGTCCGGCCGACGGCCACACCGCCGCAGAACTGTCCCGCCCGGGTACCTCCGAACCGGTCACGGCTGGCCAGTGCCACCGTCCACGGACTCTCGGAGACATCGACCGGGAATCCTCCGACGACGACACCGCCCGGGACCGCTGGAGCCGCCGGAGCGGCCGCTGCCAGCGGTATCGCGGTCGCTGCGGCGGCGAGGGCCAGTGGTCGGGCCAGAATCCGAGCTAGGCGACGACGCATGCGCACTCCTCACACTGGGGCGTTGATGGGACACCCAGAGTGATCCAGCTCGTCGCACCACGCACCCTCGGAACACCGCTGAGGCCCGGTCCCGAGAACGGGACCGGGCCTCAGCGGACACGTGGCTCGACGCCCGGGCGGACGGCCTTCCCCGGCTGCCCGCCCGGGCGCGACGACCGTCCGGGCGGCCTGGGCGACCTAGTCGAGGTAGTCGCGCAGCACCTGGGAACGGGACGGATGGCGCAGCTTCGACATGGTCTTGGACTCGATCTGGCGGATGCGCTCGCGTGTGACGCCGTACACCTTGCCGATCTCGTCGAGGGTCTTCGGCTGACCGTCGGTGAGACCGAAGCGCATGGAGACGACGCCCGCCTCGCGCTCGGACAGGGTGTCCAGGACGGAGTGCAGCTGCTCCTGCAGAAGCGTGAAGCTGACCGCGTCGGCCGGGACGACCGCCTCGGAGTCCTCGATGAGGTCGCCGAACTCGCTGTCGCCGTCCTCGCCCAGCGGGGTGTGCAGGGAGATGGGCTCGCGACCGTACTTCTGGACCTCGATGACCTTTTCCGGGGTCATGTCGAGTTCCTTGGCCAGCTCCTCCGGGGTGGGCTCACGGCCCAGGTCCTGGAGCATCTGGCGCTGCACGCGCGCGAGCTTGTTGATGACCTCGACCATGTGCACCGGGATACGGATGGTGCGGGCCTGGTCGGCCATCGCGCGGGTGATCGCCTGACGGATCCACCAGGTGGCATAGGTGGAGAACTTGTAGCCCTTGGTGTAGTCGAACTTCTCCACCGCGCGGATCAGACCGAGGTTGCCCTCCTGGATGAGGTCCAGGAAGAGCATGCCGCGGCCGGTGTAGCGCTTGGCCAGGGAGACCACCAGACGGAGGTTGGCCTCCAGGAGGTGGTTCTTGGCACGGCGCCCGTCCTCGGCGATGATCTCCAGCTCGCGCTTGAGCTTCGGTGCCAGCTTGTCGGAGTTGGCCAGCTTGTCCTCGGCGAACAGACCGGCTTCGATCCGCTTGGCGAGCTCGACCTCCTGCTCGGCGTTGAGCAGGGGCACCTTGCCGATCTGCTTGAGGTAGTCCTTGACCGGGTCGGCGGTGGCACCGGCGGCAGCGACCTGCTGGGCGGGCGCGTCGTCCTCGTCCTCGTCGGACAGGACGAAACCGGCGCTCTCCGTGCCCTCCGGCTCCTCCGTCGCCTTGGTCTCCTCGACGGACTCTTCGTCCGTCGCCTCGATGTCGTCCTTCTTGGCCGCGGTCTTCTTGGCGGCCGCCTTCTTGGCGGTGGTCTTCTTGGCGGCCGCCTTCTTGGCGGTGGTCTTCTTGGCGGCCGCCTTCTTGGCGGGCGCCTCCTCCTCGGCGACGGCGTCCGCGGCGGGTGTGGCTGAGGCGCTGGCCTTCCGGGTGGTCGTCGCCTTCGTCGCGACCGTCTTGGTGGCGGTGCGCTTGGCGGGACTCTTCGCTGCGACGCTCTTTCGGGTGCGCTTGGGCTCCGCGGCACTGACCATCAGCGTCACACCCTCTTCCTCGAGGATCTGGTTGAGGCTGCGCAGTACGTTCTTCCACTGAGTGGCCGGAATCTGGTCAGCTTCGAAGGCCCGACGCACGTCATCGCCGGCGATCTGCCCCTCAGCCTTTCCCCGCTCGATGAGCGCCATGACAGAGACGGATTCGGCGATCTCCGGCGGGAGCGTACGGGATGTGCTGGCCGACACGAACAACCTCTCGGAACGTTGAATAACGGCTTCCGGCCCCGTCCACGACGGACAGGAGCCGACCGCCGACTTGGGGATGGGCCGACGGTGCGGGCGGGAGCCGGGGAGGTGCACAGCGCCGTGAACGGCGTCCGTATTCCCTCCGCGACTGCCACCTCTTAGGTCATCGCGTTCTTTCCAGGAGTGTTACGCCCAATCCGCGTGGCCCGAGTCACACCCCGTAAGTGTCCAGAATCGATCAGACCGGGACAGAAACGGTCGCTCGGGGTGACAGCGGCACGGTGCCGGACCTTACGGCCCCTTCACCACTGTAGGACCCCGCGGGATCAAAGGTGATCCCGCGGGGTCCGGCAGGAGACGGCTCGCCGATCGGACGCTGCCACAGGAGGGGGGTGGCACGCCGGACCCGGCCGCCTCCGGAACGCGGTCAGTGCTCGCGCGGGGGCGTTCGGTGCGCGGGGGTTTCAGTGCTCGCGCGGGGCGGGCACCACGGGGTGGACCATCAGCAGCTGGCTCATGGCGGCCTCGGCCGCCTCGCCGTCACCACCGGCGAGGGCGTCGACGATCTGGCCGTGGTGTGCGAGCGATGTCTCGTTGGGCCGCTCACAGCCCGTGGCCGGCCCACCCGAGACCTGCAGCGCGGCGGACACGATCCCGGAGAGGTGCTCCAGCATGCGGTTGCCGGCGACCTGGATGAGCAGCGAATGGAACTCGGAGTCGGCCCGGGCGAAGGTCAGCGCGTCACCCTGCCCCATCGCGTGGCCCATGATCTCCACCATGTCGGACAGACGCTGCTGAACGTCCTCACGTCCGTGCCCGGCGGCGAGGCGGGCGGCCAGCGGCTCGATCGTCCAGCGCAGCTCGCAGAGCTCACGGCGCTGGTCGTCCCGCTGGGGGCCGAAGGCCCGCCACTCGATGATGTCCGGATCGAGGAGATTCCAGTCGCTGACCGGGCGCACGCGCGTACCGACGTTCGGGCGGGCGCTGACCAGGCCCTTGGCCTCCAGGACACGGAGCGATTCACGGACGACGGTGCGGGAGACCTCGAAACGCTGGCCGATCTCCTCGGGAACCAGGGGGCGGTCGGCTCCCAGATCACCCGAAACGATCATCTGACCCAGCTGCTGGACGAGTTGGCCGTGCAGCCCGCGTCCGCGGCTGCCCGCGGCGCGGCGGCCCGTGCGGCCCAGTTCGGACTCGGTGTCCCAGGCAGGCGCCCCGGCACGGCCGCCGACGGGCGTGTCGGCATAGGGGTAGCGGTCGATTTCACCCGGGTTCGCGAGGCCGGAGTCTGCGGAGCGGGCGGTGGTCATCATGGTGTGCGCAAGGGTACTCACGCATCTTTTGTCGGCGCTGTTGCCAACTCCCTTGAGGAGTTTGGTGAAAAGCACACGAAAGGGTGATCGCTCACCCCGTCGCAATTGACGCCTTATCGGAAAGAAGTGGGCTCCCTCCGGGGAGTTGTCGGCACGAACGGACCCATTGAGTCACGGTCGGTCGTCAACGGGCCCTGTTCCGCAAGGATGTGAGCAGATACGCGCAGAGCAGCACCACCAGCGACAGCGCCAGGGCGCCGCCCACAGGTTGGGCGAGCATCCGCAACGCGCCCTCCAGGTACCGCTCGCTCCCGAAGGGCCACTGGAACGGGAACATTTCACGCAGCCGCAGCGTCAACCCCGCCGCGCTCCGTACCGACGGCCCGCTCACCGCCTCCCGCACCAGGGGCACGACGAGGAGGGGCACGGCGACGACCACGGCGAGCCCGGCGGTGGTGGACCGGAAGACCCCCGCCGCCAGCACCCCGGTCCAGGCGCACCCGATCGCGAGTCCGAGCCAACTCACCCCGAGCGGGAACCAGTCGCCGGGGACTTCGACGAGCTCCCGCCCGTACACGAGATAGAGCACTTCGGCGTCGCACCCGATCGTCAGCACGGCCAGCACCAGCGCGGTGGCCGAGGCGACGAGGAGTTTCGCGGTCAGCAGCCCCAGACGCCGGGGCACGCTGCCCCGGTCCGCCGCCAGAGCGGGGTGGCGGAACTCGTCGCCGGAGGCCAGCGCGCCGAGCAGCCCCGCCCCGAGGGCCGCGGGCGGCAGGGGCAACTCCCTGGGCCACGCTGCGAGCAGCCGCGGCTGCGGGGTGTGCCCGGTGCGGGCCAGCAGTACCGCGGTGAGCATGGACAGCGCGAGCACGACGGCGCCGACGAGAAACCCGGTACCGACGCCGGTGACCCGACGGATCTCGTAGCGCACCGGACGGAGGGGGCGGGGAGCGGGACGGACGGAGATGGGAGGCGGCAGACCGACCGAGGACTCCGGGAGACGGTCTCCGCCACCGGCGCGGGGCCCGGCCAAGTTCTCGGCGGCGGAGGGCAGCGGGTCAAAGGACGGTCCGACGGCGGGGGGCGGCTCGACGGCAGGGGGCGGCGTGGCTGCAGGGGTAGGCGTGGCGGCGGAGGGCGGCTCGCCCGAGAGGGCCGACGGCTGCTCGGCGTGCGGCGCACCCGCGCCGGGCCCCATCTCCCCTACCTCGTCCGCGAGTTGGTGTACGACGACGCCGTTCCGGAACGCGATCTCACCCACGTCGGCACAGGTACTGCCGTAGACGGAGATGCGGTTGCCGCCCTCCTGAGCCACCTCCACGGAACGCCGGTCGGCACGGGCCTCCTTGGCAAGCAGCGCGGACAGACGGGCGGCATGCGGTGTGCGGACGGCGACGCGGGGGCGAAGCCGGGTACGCGAGAAGTCCGCGGCCGGCTGGTCGGCCACGACCCGGCCCAGCTCGAGGGTGACCACCCGGTCCGCGAGGCGCGCCGCTTCCTTGGGGTCGGCCGTCGCACTCAGGACGGTGCCGCCCCGGGCCGCGTAGGCCCGGAGCATGCCGTGGAGCCAGCGGTTCTCACCGGCGGAGAGCCCGCGGGCGGGTTCGTCGAGCACGAGGGTGTGCGGGTCCGCCAGCAGCGCGCAGGCCAGCCCGAGGTGTCGGTCCATACCGCGCGAGAGCGTGCCGAGACGTTCCTCGCACAGGCTCACCAGCCCGACGGCTTCGAGGACTTCGTCGGCCCGGCGGACCGGGACTCCCGCGGCGGCGCACAGCATGCGCAGGTGTCCGCGGACCGTGCGTGCGGGGTGACCCGGCACTTCACCCAGCAGCACGCCGACTTCACGGGACGGGTGGCCGATGCGGTGCAGGGGACGGCCCCTGAAGTAGGTGACCCCACGGCCCGGTTGGAGTTCGAGCATGAGTCTGAGCACCGTCGTCTTGCCTGCGCCCGGTGCTCCGAGCAACGCGGTGACATGGCCTGCGTGTGCTTCGAAGGAGACGTCGTCGACGGCGGGCGGAAGCTCTTTGCGAGGGTTGCTGGTCAGTCCGAAGGCCTGGATCACCCGAAGCAAGATAGCGCGCCATATCGGGTTTTTCGGGCATCACCAGGCCTGCCGGGGACGGGGAATCAGCCGTGCGGGATGCGTGCCGTGCCCCCCTGTGTCACACCTCGGGGCGCAGCATCGGCGGATTGAGCAGGGTGGCTCCACCGGCTCGGAAGAGCTGAGCGGGGCGACCGCCCTGCCGGGTGGTCGTGCCGCCCGTCGGAACCAGAAAGCCCGGTGTTCCCGTCACCTTGCGGTGGAAGTTGCGCGGGTCCAGCGCCACCCCCCACACAGCCTCGTAGACGCGGCGCAGCTCACCGACGGTGAACTCGGGCGGACAGAAGGCCGTGGCCAGCGACGAGTACTCGATCTTGGAGCGGGCGCGCTCCACTCCGTCCGCCAGGATCCGGGTGTGGTCGAAGGCGAGAGGCACCACCGGCTCGTCGCCTCTGCCGTACCCCGCCTGTTGCAGCAGTTCCTCGACCGGGGCCCAACGTGCGTTGCTGGCGTCGCCGCCCGCCCTGGGTGCGGGCAGGTCCGGAGCGAGCGCGAGGTGCGCGACACTGACGACACGCATCCGGGGGTCGCGCTCGGGATCGCCGTAGGTGGCGAGCTGTTCCAGGTGCGCGCCGTCGGCCTGGGCGGGGGCAGCGGGGTCGTGCACCCGCAGCCCGGTCTCCTCCGCCAGTTCACGCGCCGCGGCCTGGGAGAGGTCCTCGTCGGCCCGCACAAAACCGCCCGGCAGCGCCCAACGCCCCTGAAACGGGGGTTCGCCCCTGCGCACCGCCAGCGCGCACAGGGCATGGCGGCGCACGGTCAGCACGACCAGGTCCACGGTGACGGCGAAGGGCGGAAAGGCTGACGGATCGTAGGACATGCGGCGATCATAGTCGTCTCCTTGACGATAAGCACTCTCTTCACCAACTCGTCGGCTCGCCGACCCACCCGCTCACCTGCGCGGCGGGGCTCGGAGGGCGCACCGCCCGCCGACGGCATCGCCCTCCCCCGCTCAGTCGCTGAGCTCGGTCACTTTGCTCCCGCACTCCCCCGGCCACGAGGCCGCGCACCTTCCGGCGAGGCCGTGCGACGAGAACGCGTGGTGCCCGGCCCTTTGTGCCCGGTGCGCGCCCCACCCGGACGCGTGCCACCGATCGCGGTACGGGGATCACGGAAATTACGCGGATTGCGGGGATCGCGCGGATCACGGGGCTCGCGGAGATACGGAATCCGCGCGCTCGGCCGGTGCCCGTCCGAACGCGGCCGGCTCGGGGACCCGCCACCGGTACCGGAGACATGCGTGCGCCGTCGGCGACGCGGGGACGTCTCGTGCCGTACGGATGTCGCCTCCGCGGAAGGCGTGGCCCCCTCTCCGGCGTCCGGCACCCGTACGCCCGGCGCTCCGGCGCCCTCCCCCACGCCGGTTCCGGCGGCCGGGTCGGTGGCGGGAGCGGTCGGAGGAGCGGCGGCCGGACCGCCGTGGCCCGTCTTCCCGTGGTTCTCACGTTCCGCCCGCAGGCATCGGCGGATCGATTCCGGGTCGAGGCCCTCGTTGCAGGCCTGGTGCAGAAGACGGGCGAAGAGGTAGTCGGGATCGGCTCCCAGGGCCATGGCAAGGGCCTCCCTGGCTTCCAGTTCGTCGCCGGTGGACCACGCGACCCAGCCGGCGAGCGTCAGGGGCGCCGCGGCGTGTTCGCCGTACGAACCGACACAGCGGCGCGCCAGGGCCCGCCACAGCCGGAGCGCGGGACCTGCTTCCTCGCCCTCCATCCACGCGGCCGCGCGGTCCCGGGTCGTCCGGTCCTGCAGACCGAGGATCAGCGTCGCCGCCTCGTCGTGCCGGAGCAGTTCGTCGTCCCGCAGATCCGCCGGGAGCATTCCGGGCACGGGCGGGACGCCGGCGAGCCGGCCCATGATCTGCTCGGCCAGTTCCAGCGTCCTTTCAGCGACCTGGCATCGGCCCGCCACATCGAGGATCCGGGGGATCAGCGCCTTGCTGGCGGCGTCCAGGGCGGTTTCCTGTTCGAGGGCGGCGGCGTTCTCCCGCGGGAGGAACCTCGCCCTCAGCTCCCGCAGCGTGCCCCGGACCTGAAGCCCGGCGTAGGTCGCGGCGGCGGCCAGCACCGAGGTGCCGGGCAGCCCCATCGGCGTCCCCTCCGGCGGACAGCATGCCTCGTCGTCACAGCAGTACGACCAGAAGCGGCCGTCCGACAGACACAGGGCCTCCACCACGGGAACGTCGAGGGCACCGCACTCGACGCGCAGCGCGTGAGCGAGCGGGCCCAACCGCTCCTTGACCTGCGCTCCGGGTCCGCGGCCGCCCGGTTCCTGGCAGAGGAAGACAACCATCTGCTCGGGCTTGGCGCCTCGGCGCTCGCTGCCCGTCACCAGCCCCTGGGCCAGTTGCCGGGCGGCCGCGGGCCAGTCGTCCTCGTTCGCGGGGATACCGAGCCTGGCACGACCGCCGAACCGGCTCCGCCCGTCCTTGTCGTACAGGGCGACCAGGACGATGCTGTCCTCGGGCCGGTAGCCGAGGAGGTAGGGCAGTGCGTCGGCGAGTTCGGCGGGGGTGCGCAGCGTGACCTGCTGTGCGTCACCGTGGTTTCCGTAGGCGGTGCAGGCGATGTCCTTTGTGCGCCGTGGGTGCGTGTACTCGCCGTCGTGTGTCCTCTGCGGTGGGAGCCCGGTGGGGTGGGCGACGCCCTCGGGGTCCGGAAGGCCGGCGTGAGCGTCCTGCTTCCGCCCGGCGATGCCGTCATTTTCGGGGGATCCGTTCGTTTCGCTGCGGTTCGTCATGAGAAGAAGATTTCGCGGATCGGGAAACTCCGCTCGCCCTGTGGACAACTTCCGCCGGGGACACGTCACGCACCCTCCTGACCTGCGCTTTCGCTTCCACTGCGACCCGATTACCACACAAGGCCCACCCTCTCACCGCCCCGCACCGCCACCCGGCTGTCCTTGCCGTCCTGTTGTATGGGACTCATGGAGCACACGAACAACGCGGATCTCCGGACAGCGGCGGACGCCGTCCTCGCCCGGCTCGTCGGGGACGCCTCGGGAGAGGCCCGGCTGCGCGAGGACCAGTGGCGAGCGATCGAGGCGCTGGTCGCCGACAAGCGCCGGGCCCTGGTCGTCCAGCGCACGGGCTGGGGCAAGTCCGCGGTCTACTTCGTGGCCACATCTCTGCTACGGGCCCGGGGCAGCGGCCCCACAGTGATCGTCTCCCCCCTCCTGGCGCTGATGCGCAACCAGGTCGAGGCCGCGGCCAGAGCCGGTATCCACGCCCGCACCATCAACTCCTCCAACAGCGAGGAATGGGACACCATCCAGACCGAGGTCGCCGCGGGCACGGTCGATGTCCTGCTGGTGAGTCCGGAGCGGCTGAACAACCCCGATTTCCGTGACCACGTGCTGCCCAAACTCTCCGCCGCGACCGGACTCCTCGTGGTGGACGAGGCGCACTGCATCTCCGACTGGGGCCACGACTTCCGCCCCGACTACCGACGGCTGCGCACCATGCTCACCGATCTCCCACCCGGCGTGCCCGTCCTGGCCACCACCGCCACCGCCAACGCCCGGGTGACCGCCGACGTCGCGGAGCAACTCGGCACGGGAGGCACCTCGGACGCCCTGGTGCTGCGGGGGCCGCTGGACCGGGAAAGCCTGAGCCTGAGTGTGCTGCGCCTGCCGGACGCCGCACACCGGATGGCCTGGCTCGCCGATCACCTCGACGAACTGCCGGGCTCCGGGATCGTCTACACCCTCACCGTGGCAGCCGCCGAGGAGGTGACCGCCTTCCTGCGGCAGCGCGGCCACACCGTCGCCTCGTACACCGGCAAGACGGAGAACGCGGAACGGCAACAGGCGGAGGAGGACCTGCTCGCCAACAAGGTGAAGGCCCTGGTCGCCACCTCCGCCCTCGGTATGGGCTTCGACAAGCCGGACCTGGGATTCGTGGTCCACCTCGGCTCACCGTCCTCTCCCATCTCCTACTACCAGCAGGTCGGCCGCGCCGGCCGTGGTGTGCGCCACGCCGAAGTCCTGCTCCTCCCGGGCAAGGAGGACGAGGCGATCTGGACGTACTTCGCGTCCCTCGCCTTCCCCCCGGAGGAGCTGGTGCGCCGCACACTCGACGTCCTCGCCCGTGCGGACCGGCCCATGTCGTTGCCCGCCCTCGAACCCCTGGTCGAGCTGCGCCGCTCCCGGCTGGAGACCATGCTCAAGGTCCTCGATGTGGACGGGGCGGTGCGACGGGTCAAGGGGGGCTGGATCGCGACCGGTCAGCCATGGACGTACGACGCCGAGCGGTACGCGTGGGTGGCCCGCCAGAGGGGGGCCGAACAGCAGGCGATGCGCGAGTACGCGACGACCGCGGACTGCCGGATGGAGTTCCTCCAGCACCAGCTGGACGACGCGGGCGCGAAGCCCTGTGGCCGCTGCGACAACTGCGCGGGCGCGCGCTACCTCCCCGAGGCCTCTCCCACGGCGCTCGAGGCGGCCCGCGTGGATCTCGACCGGGCAGGGGTGGAGGTGGAACCGCGGCGCATGTGGCCCACCGGGCTTCCGGCGATCGGCATGAACCTCAAGGGACGTATCCCGGCCGGGGAACAGAGCGCTCAGGGCCGGGCGTTGGGGCGCCTGTCGGACATCGGCTGGGGCAACCGGCTGCGTCCGATGTTCGCGCCCCAGGCCCCGGACGGGCCCGTGCCCGACGACGTGGCGAAGGCCGTGGTGGATGTGCTGGCCGACTGGGCCAAGGGGCCCGGCGGCTGGGCGTCGGGAGCGCCGGACGCCCAGCCCCGGCCGGTCGGTGTGGTCACCCTCCCCTCCCGCACCCGCCCCGCCCTGATCCACTCGCTGGGAGCGCACATCGCGGAGGTCGGACGCCTGCCCCTGCTGGGTTCCGTGCAGTACACGGACGAGGCCCGGCCGGCCTCCCGGAGCAACAGCGCGCAGCGTCTGAAGGCCCTCGACGGGGCACTGGCCGTCCCCTCCTCTCTCGCCGAGGCCCTCGCCGAGGCCCGGGGGCCGGTGCTTCTGGTGGACGACCACACGGAGACGGGCTGGACCCTCGCGGTCACGGCACGCCTGCTCCGGCGGGCCGGCGCCGGGGGGGTGCTGCCCCTGGTACTGGCCGTACAGGGCTGACGCTCCGCGGGGACCGCACCCGGCCCACCGGGCAGGGATATAAGCCGCTGATCATGAGATACCGGTCCCCTCGTGTGATTGCTCGTTGCCGCATCCAGGTTCGACGGGAAGAATTGAGGTCCGCACCCGCACGGTTCTTCCGCCGATCAGGTTGGGCTCTGTTGCGTGCGCGCTCCCCGAAATCCGCCCCCGCCCGCAGTCCGGGCGTAGCCGAAGGGAGGACCGTGACCTTCGGATTCGCTTCG
Source organism: Streptomyces sp. M2CJ-2 (assembly GCF_016757295.1). Lineage (NCBI taxonomy): Bacteria > Bacillati > Actinomycetota > Actinomycetes > Kitasatosporales > Streptomycetaceae > Streptomyces > Streptomyces sp. M2CJ-2. The sequence goes on from NZ_JAESIF010000012.1 coordinate 78,775, forward strand.
TCCTCGGCCGCATCACTGTCGACGCCCGCCACTCGCGTGCTCGAACCCGCGGAGTGGGCCGCCGCGGGAATTCCGCTGCTGCGCAACCCGCGTGAGGTCGTCAGCGGTCTGCACGCCCGGCATCGCCCCGGGCCGACGACCGCGGTCGTCGCCGTACTCGACCCGGACGAACGACTGCGGGCGAGCGCTTCGTTCACCCGCCGCCCCGCCCCGGCGGACGGCTGGATGTTCCGCAACGCGCTGCTGTCCCAGTTGCGCCGGATCATCCCGCACGATCTGCGGCGCCGCACCCCGGTGCGTACCGCCGTGCTGCTCTACTGCCGTGACGGCGACGCGCGTTGGACCGAGGAGGACGGCGCGTGGATGTGGGGGCTGCGGGACGCCTGCACGTTGCACGGGCTGCGCTGCGGGGCGTACATCACGCTGACCCGTGACGGCTGGCAGGTGCTCGGCGAAGGGCGCGGGGGGCGCCGGCCCACCGCCGACTCGGCTCCGGAGCCGTTCGCCACGGCCGAGGCACCACCGCGGATACCGCGCACCGGCGGTGTCGCGTCCGAGGTCCTGCGCCGCGCGGCGGCACGCTGAGGGCCGACGGCGCTCCCCGGAACCGGGACCTGGCGCCCGTACCGACGGGCGCCAGGGCGTCGGCTCAGACGCCCGCGGTCATCACCGAGTTGATCCGCTTCGGGTCGCCGCAGACGATCAGCAGAGCGGTGGCCTTGGCATGGGCGACGGACAGGGCCGACGCGGCCACCGACTCGGAACCGCCGTTGACGGCGACCACGACGACGGGCCGCACCCCGGCACGCTCCGCACCGGCGACGTCCGTGTGGAAGACGTCGTCACCGGCGTCGTGCAGAGCCCAGTAGGACGCTTCACCGAAGGACAGCTCGTGGGCTGCCCACGGGTGCGGCTCGCCGGTGGTGATCACCAGCACGTCGCCCGGGGAACGGCCCGAGTCCAGCAGCAGGTCCACGGCTTCCTCGGCGGCGTCAAGCGCCCCCTGGACCGAGGCCGGAATGAGCTGGATCTGGGTGCCGTCCGCGGCAGCGGCGGCCGGCTTCGGAGGGACGGGTTTGGCCGCCGCAGTGGCATCGCGCGGCGTGCGCTGCGCCGGGGGCGCCGGCCGGGCCGGGCCGGGACGACCGGGACGCGGCGGAGCCGCAGGACGGGGACCGGGTACGGGGCGGGGGGTCGGCGCGGTACGGCTGCTGGCCGAAGTGGCGCGGGGACCCTGGGCACTCTCGTGAATCTGAGGCTCCTCGGGAATGAGAGGCATGGGCTGATTTTTATCAAACATTGGCACGGCTCGCGCCGCCGGGGGGCACATGAGTGCGAACGGAACCGTCAGAAGTCGAAGCCGAGCTGACCCTCGACCTCCGGAACGCTTCCGTCCGCCCAGCCGCGGACCTTCTTGAGATGCCGCCACTGGGGCAGCGCATCAAGATACGCCCACGACAAACGGTGGTAGGGGGTGGGTCCCCGGACCTCCAGCGCGGCCCTGTGTACGGGTGACGGATACCCGGCGTTGTCCGCAAAACCGAAGTCTGCATGGTCGGCACCCAGTTCGGCCATCATTTTGTCGCGGTGCACCTTGGCGATCACCGAGGCCGCCGCGACCGCCACGCACGACTGATCACCCTTGATCACGGTTCGGACCCGCCAGGGCGCCCCGAGATAGTCGTGCTTGCCGTCGAGTATCACCGCGTCGGGCCGGGCCGGCAGCGCCTCGAGCGCGCGTACCGCCGCCAACCGCAGCGCGGCCGTCATCCCCAGCTGATCGATCTCCTCGTGGGACGCGTGCCCCAGGGCGTACGACGTCACCCAACTCCTCAGCGTCCGGTCGAGTTCGGCGCGCCGCTTGACGGTGAGGAGCTTGGAGTCGGTGAGACCTTCAGGGGGCCGACGCAGTCCGGTGATCGCCGCACAGACGGTGACGGGACCGGCCCAGGCGCCGCGCCCCACCTCGTCGACACCTGCGACGATCTTCGCCCCGGTCGTGGCGCGGAGAGAGCGCTCGACGGTGTGAGTTGGTGGTTCGTACGGCATGGCGCCCTTAGCGTACGCCGCCCCGAACGGCCCGCGACACCCAGGTTCCCCGAACGATGTCACGGTCCACGACGACCCGGCCCAGGAGCCGCTCGGCCCGCGTGGAATCGCATTCGTGAATCACTGGGCGTGAGGCACCCAACTCGGCAGCGCCTCGACTCGCTCGGTCCACCCGGAAGGCGGCACCCCGGCCTTCCCCGCCGCGACCACCCCGCCCACGATGGCGCACGTCGTGTCCACGTCTCCGCCCGCCTGGGCCGTCGTCCAGAACGCCTGCTCGTAGTCGCCCAGGGACCGCGCGGCCGACCACAGCGCGAAGGGCACGGTGTCGTGGGCCGTCGTACGCCGTCCGCAACCGAGGACGGCGGCGACGGTGGCCACATCGCCGAAGTCGAGCATGTCCCGGGCCCTGCGCAGCCCCGCACCGACCGCGCTCCTCTTGGGCACCAGTGCGACGACCCCGTCGAGGAGGGCTTCCGGAGCGGGCGTCCCCCCGGGGGCGGCGACGAGCGCGGCTGCCGCGGCGACGGCCATCGCACCGACCACGGCCTCACGATGCTGGTGGGTGGGGTAGGCCGAGATCTCGGCCTGGTGGACGGCCTGCTCCGGATCGTCCGCGTACCAGGCACCCAGCGGTGCGATGCGCATCGCCGCCCCGTTGCCCCAGGAACCCTGACCGTTGAAGAGCCCGGCGGCGAGTTCCCGCCAGTCGCCGCCCTCACGGACCAGCCGCAGCAGCCGGCCGACCGCAGGCCCGTAGCCCCTGTCGAAGTCGTGGTGCCCGGCGAAGGACTGCGCGAGGGCCTCCTGGTCGACCCGCCGGTGAGCGGCCAGGACGGCGACGACCGAGCAGGCCATCTCCGTGTCGTCCGTCCACTGCCAGCGGCCTGGGGGCAGCTCACGGCACATGAGCAGCGGATAGTTCCCGGGGACGAAGAACTGCGAGCCCAGCGCGTCCCCCACCGACAGTCCGCGCAGGCTGGCCAGGGCGCGGTCCAGGCGCCCGGCAAAGGAGAAGTCAGCGGTCATCGCCCTGCCACTCTATCCGGTGGATCCCATACGGTTCCGGCTCACGCCAGCGTTCGAAGGGCCGGTCGAGCGTGTACTTGCCGTCCTCGCCCAGAACGAGCATCCGTGTCTCGGCGTTCCCCGGGTTCGACAGGGATTCGAACTCCGCCACGGTCCAGTGGAACCACCGCATGCAGAACAGCCGCATGGCCAGACCGTGCGTCACGATGAGGACGTTCGGCGGATGGTCGGGGGCGTCGAAACTGCGGAAGAGGCTCTCCAGGAAGCCGTCGACCCGGTCGTAGACGTCGGCCCCGGACTCTCCCTGGGCGAAGCGGAAGAAGAAGTGGCCGTACGCGTCCCGGCGTTCCTTCTGCAGGCGTACGTCCTTCTGGTCCTGCCAGTTTCCCCAGTCCTGCTCGCGCAGTCTCGGCTCCTCACGCACACGTATGAGCCCCGGGTCGAGCCCGAAGGCGTCCAGCGTCTGGTGCGTACGGCGGTAGGGGGACACGTACACGCTGACGCGCTCGCGGCCGAACAGGTCGCGCAACCGCTTACCCGTCTCCTCCGCCTGCCGCCGGCCCCGCTCGGTCAGGGCCAGCGCGTGATCGGGTTCGCGTTCATAAACGGAGTCGTCAACATTGCCCGTTGATTCACCGTGCCGGACAAGGATGATGCGCCGTGGTCGTGCCATGCCGAAACCCTAGAACGGGGGACGACCGGCCGAGCACCCGTACGCACCCCGTACGGCACAGGTCACACACTTCTTGCACCACGGACAGTGCCACGACCCACGCCCCACGGGGCACACAAGCCACATGGGTCGCACACGCCACATAAAGGGCGACGCTCTCGGTGCACGTGGTCGTCAGACCGTCCAGACCGGCTCCATGTCGACGACGTCCCCCGTCAGGGCCGCTATGTCGGCCTCCGTCTGCGCCCTCAGGGCGAGACGTTCCACGCGCTCGGTGCGGTACTTGCCGTGCTCGGCCGCCGACCACCACATCGACAGCACCAGGAACTCGTTGCCGGGAGCCTCACCGAACAGACCTCGCACCATGCCGGGCGAGCCCGCCATCGCCGGGTTCCAGACTTTCTCGTGCATCAGCACGAAGTGCTCCGCCCGCTCCTCGTGGACCCGGCACAGCGCCACTCTCAGCAGGTCCACGTCCGTGAAACGCGGTTCGAAGCCCGTCTTCACGTCGAAGCGGTGGTCGAAGAGCCGGACCTGGGCGTCCTTGAAGGTGCCCGCCTGAGCCGAGGCGAGCCGATCATGGGAACGCGCCATGAACGAGTCGTAGAAGGCGCGGCTCTCCCAGAAGGAGAAGACGTGCGCCACATCCTGCCGTGCACGGCTCCATCCTCCGCCCTGTCCACGAAATCCCGGCTCCCCCAGAAGCCCCGCCCACTTCCGCTGTCCCCGTTCGAACCCCCGGCGGTCCACCACGGTGCAGCGAATCCACTTGACCAGCACCGCGCCATCGTAAGGCCGCGGAGCGTGGCGTCGGTCACCCTCGCCCGGACTGCTTCACCGCACTTACCCGGCCGAGCATGACAGGATGGACAACCTGCCGGAGTTGCCCGGCAGTTGGGCGGAAAGGGCAGGATGGTCGCGCAGGGAAGGGGAAATGGGTGAACGGCGTCAACAAGGGCATCGACAAGGTCGAGATCGCGCTGAGGTGGGACCCGAGTCCCGCGGGACAACCGTCCACCGATCTCGATCTCGTCGCCGCGCCCTACCCGGCAAGCGATCCACACGGCGATCCCTCCTATGTGGTGCACTTCGACAGCCGCTCCCCCGACGGCACCATCACACTGAACCGGGACAGCAGGGACGGCTTGGGCTTCGGCTTCGACGAGGTCATGACGCTGGAGCTGAACCGGCTCGACGCGCGGTACGCGCGCGTGGTGGTCGGTGTCGTCATCCAGCAGCATCAGACGCGGCGGACCTTCTCCGGCGTGGCTCACCCCGGTCTGCGCATCCGCCAGGGGTACACCGTCCTGGCCGAGGACGACTTCGGCGGTGTCCCGGGAGCCACGGCGGCCGTCGTCGCCGAGTTCACCCGGGGCGACACCGGCGCATGGGACTTCCGCCCCGGTGTCGAGGGCTTCCTGGACGACCCGGTGACGTTCACCCGCGCGATGGGGGCGATCCGCCGGGCGTGACCCGACCCCTCAGCGGCTCGGTCGCCCCGGGGCTCGGGAACCATCGGGAGAAGAGACAAGAAAAGACAAGAAGAGACAGAGGAGTGGGGCACCAGTCCATGGACTGGTGCCCCACTCCCGCACTCCGCACCACTCAGTCACCGGACGGACGCACCGGTGCCGGCGGTGTCAGGCCCTGTCTCAGCTGCACCCGCTGGTCGAGCCGCAGCCCTCGCAGATGTAGCAGGAGCCGGCCCGCTGCATCTTCGTGCCGCAGGAGAAGCAGAGCGGAGCGTCGGCCTGGATGCCCAGCTGCATCTCGACCAGCTCGGCGCTGGTGTGCGCCTGCTGCGGGACGGGCTTGACCGCCTCGGCCTCGACCTTCGGCGTGGCGACCGCCTTCAGCTCCTGGGTCCGCGGCGCGGACTGGGCCAGGCCCTCGACGTCGAGCTCGGCATCGTCGATGGCCTGCTCGTAGGAGCCGGTCTCGAGGTGGCGCTGACGCTCCTCGGCGGAGTGGATGCCGAGCGCGGAGCGCGTCTCGAAGGGCAGGAAGTCCAGCGCCAGCCGGCGGAAGATGTAGTCGACGATGGACTGCGCCATCCGCACGTCCGGATCGTCCGTCATACCGGCCGGCTCGAAACGCATGTTGGTGAACTTCGAGACGTACGTCTCCAGCGGGACGCCGTACTGGAGGCCGACGGAGACCGCGATGGAGAAGGCGTCCATCATGCCCGCGAGGGTCGAGCCCTGCTTGGACATCTTCAGGAACACCTCGCCGAGTCCGTCGTCCGGGTAAGAATTGGCGGTCATGTAGCCCTCGGCGCCACCGACGGTGAAGGAGGTGGTGATACCGGGACGCCCCTTCGGGAGACGCTTGCGGACCGGGCGGTACTCGACCACCTTCTCGACCGCGGCACGGATCGTCTCCTCGGCCTTCTCGGTGACCTCCGCCTTCTCGTCCTTCTTCTTGGCGGAGAGCGGCTGCCCCACCTTGCAGTTGTCGCGGTAGATGGCGAGCGCCTTGACGCCCAGCTTCCATGCCTCGAAGTAGATCTCCTCGACCTCTTCGACGGTCGCCGTCTCCGGCATGTTGACCGTCTTGGAGATCGCGCCGGAGATCCAGGGCTGGATCGCGGCCATCATGCGGACGTGGCCCATGGGGGAGATGGCCCGCTCGCCCATGGCGCAGTCGAACACCTCGTAGTGCTCGTGCTTGAGACCGGGGGCGTCGATCACATTGCCGTGGTCGGCGATGTGGGCGACGACCGCCTCAATCTGCTCCTCCTGGTAGCCCAGGCGGCGCAGGGCCTGCGGGACGGTGCCGTTGACGATCTGCATCGAACCGCCGCCGACGAGCTTCTTGAACTTGACCAGGGCGAGGTCGGGTTCGACACCGGTGGTGTCGCAGGACATCGCCAGACCGATGGTGCCGGTCGGGGCGAGCACGGACGCCTGGGAGTTGCGGAAGCCGTTCTTGTCGCCGAGGCGCACCACGTCCTGCCACGCCTCGGTGGCGGCGGCCCACACCGGGCTGTCCAGGTCGTCCATGCGCACGGCCGCGCCGTTGGCGTCGAAGTGCTGCTTCATGACGCGCTTGTGGGCGTCGGCGTTACGGGCGTAGCCGTCGTACGGGCCGACCACCGCGGCCAGTTCCGCGGAACGCCGGTAGGCCGTGCCGGTCATCAGCGAGGTGATCGCACCCGCGAGGGCGCGGCCGCCGTCCGAGTCGTAGGCGTGACCGGTGGCCATCAGCAGGGCGCCGAGGTTGGCGTAGCCGATGCCGAGCTGGCGGAACGCGCGCGTGTTCTCGCCGATCTTCTGGGTCGGGAAGTCCGCGAAGCAGATCGAGATGTCCATCGCGGTGATGACCAGCTCGACGACCTTCTGGAAGCGCTCGGTCTCGAAGGACTGGGTGCCCTTGCCGTCGTCCTTGAGGAACTTCATCAGGTTCAGCGAGGCCAGGTTGCAGGACGTGTTGTCCAGGTGCATGTACTCGCTGCACGGGTTCGACGCGGTGATCCGGCCGGACTCGGGGCAGGTGTGCCAGTTGTTGATCGTGTCGTCGTACTGGATGCCCGGGTCGGCGCAGGCCCAGGCGGCCTCGGCGATCTTGCGGAAGAGCTCCTTGGCGTCGACCTCCTCGATGACCTCACCGGTCATCCTGGCCCGGAGACCGAACTGGCCGCCCTGCTGGACCGCGTTCATGAACTCGTCGTTCACGCGGACCGAGTTGTTGGCGTTCTGGTACTGGACGGAGGCGATGTCGTCGCCGCCCAGGTCCATGTCGAAGCCCGCGTCGCGCAGGACGCGGATCTTCTCCTCTTCCTTGACCTTCGTCTCGATGAACCCCTCGATGTCGGGGTGGTCCACGTCGAGGACGACCATCTTGGCGGCCCGGCGGGTGGCACCGCCGGACTTGATGGTGCCGGCGGACGCGTCGGCGCCGCGCATGAAGGAGACCGGACCCGAGGCGTTGCCGCCGGAGGAGAGCAGTTCCTTGGAGGAGCGGATGCGGGAGAGGTTCAGGCCGGCGCCGGAGCCGCCCTTGAAGATCATGCCCTCTTCCTTGTACCAGTCGAGGATCGACTCCATGGAGTCGTCGACGGACAGGATGAAGCAGGCGGAGACCTGCTGGGGCTGCTTGGTGCCGACGTTGAACCAGACAGGGCTGTTGAAGCTGAAGATCTGGTGCAGAAGGGCGTAGGCCAGCTCGTGCTCGAAGATCTCGGCGTCGGCGGGCGACGCGAAGTACCTGTGGTCCTCGCCCGCCTTCCGGTACGTCTTCACGATGCGGTCGATCAGCTGCTTGAGGCTGGTCTCGCGCTGCGGGGTGCCCACGGCACCGCGGAAGTACTTGCTGGTGACGATGTTGACCGCGTTCACCGACCAGAACTCGGGGAACTCGACGCCGCGCTGCTCGAAGTTGACCGAGCCGTCGCGCCAGTTGGTCATGACGACGTCACGGCGCTCCCAGACCACCTCGTCGTAAGGGTGGACCCCGGGAGTGGTGTGGATGCGCTCGACACGCAGTCCCTTGCCGGCCTTGGTGCTCTTGGCCCGGGAACTCCGTGTCGGACCGCTCGCCGTCTCTGTCATGCCGCCTCCCTGTACGGGCAAAAACGCCCTGAAGTGCCCCGATGTTCCCGTGGCACGGTGTTTGTCCAACGCTGCGGGCGCCCCACTGGCATCACCCGCAACAGATCTTCTCGTCGCCGCCGTCCGGCCGCGCCCGGCCGTCGGCCGGGCGGGACCACCGGTCAGTCGGCGGCCGGAGCGGGTTCCGGGACCTGGGCAGTCCCTCCGGACCCGCTGCCGTCTTCCCGGCTCCCCACGACAACCCCTTCGCGGTCTCCGTCGTCCGCGCCGGAGCGCTCCACCTGCCTGAGTTCCGCGACCGCGGCCTCGAAGTCCTCCAACGACTCGAACGCCCGGTAGACGGACGCGAACCGCAGATAGGCGACGAGGTCGAGTTCCTGCAGCGGACCGAGTATGGCCAGCCCCACGTCGTGGGTGGTCAACTCGGCGCTCCCGGTGGCCCGCACCGCCTCTTCGACCCGCTGGCCGAGCTGCGCGAGCGCATCCTCGGTGACGGGACGCCCCTGGCATGCCTTGCGCACACCGTTGATGACCTTGGTGCGGCTGAACGGTTCGGTGACTCCGGACCGCTTGACCACCATGAGCGAGCACGTCTCCACGGTCGTGAAACGACGGGAGCAGTCAGGGCACTGGCGGCGCCTGCGGATCGACGTGCCGTCGTCGGTCGTACGACTGTCGACGACCCGGCTGTCGGAGTGCCTGCAGAAGGGGCAGTGCATGAAATCCCAACCCTCCCTCACAGCAGACTCCATGGCCCCACGAGGCCTGTCCGGCCCCGCGAAGCTGCTCCAGCATAAGCGATCTCCGAGGGCCTCAAGACCGGGGGACCACAACTTCTGGGTAGCGAGTGCAATCCAACCACTAGATGTGGGGATTGGCTCATACACGCACTCCAGCACGCGTGTCACTCGAATCCGGGCAGCCGACCCCCGACCGAGCCCTCCCACAGGCACTCGCACGGCCTCCGCGCGGCCTCACGACGCCCCCCGTACGGGCGCCTCACCGCGTCCCGCGCGGGACCCTTCGGCGGGCCCGCGCGGGACGCCTTCCCCGTCACCGAGTCTTGCAGTCGTGTGCCACCGCGACACACGGGGAGATGTCGTGCAGCAGAAAAAGAGAGCATGTGGTCCCCGAAGAGACCCGGAGCCACCCCCGCGCCGCGAGACACCCGGTGACAGACTGGCCCGGCGACCGGTAGGCCGCCACCTCGACGGCGAGAGGCACAACCGAGCAGCGCAACCGAGGAGCACAACCCGGCCGCGCCCGTCCCACGGAAACGTCGCCGCCAATACACCTCAGCACGCGATCGCATAACGTAATTCGCGTTTTTTCACTCGAACGTGTGTTTGGCGCAACCTTTCGAAAGCTACTACCGTTGTCCTGCAGGGAGACCATCGAGAGGGGCCGACGTGACCACCACCGCCGACAGCGCCAGCATCGCTGCCCAGGACCGCTCCCAGGGCCGGCTCGAGCCGGTGCATGCGATGAGCGAAGCCACGCATCCTGAGGGACCCAAGCGCTCCTTGCCGGGCCGACCTCCCGGCATCCGGGCGGACAGCTCCGGGCTCACCGACCGCCAGCGCCGGGTGATCGAAGTCATCAGGGACTCGGTGCAGCGCCGCGGCTACCCCCCGTCGATGCGCGAGATCGGCCAGGCGGTCGGCCTCTCCAGCACGTCATCCGTGGCGCACCAGCTGATGGCTCTGGAGCGCAAGGGATTCCTGCGTCGCGACCCGCACCGCCCCCGCGCCTACGAGGTGCGCGGCTCCGACCAGGTCGCCTCCGTGCAGCCCACGGACACCACGGGCAAACCGGCCGCGTCGTACGTACCCCTGGTGGGCCGTATCGCCGCCGGTGGCCCCATCCTCGCCGAGGAGTCGGTCGAGGATGTCTTCCCTCTCCCCCGGCAACTCGTCGGTGACGGCGAGCTGTTCGTCCTGAAGGTGATCGGCGACTCCATGATCGAGGCCGCGATCTGTGACGGCGACTGGGTCACGGTCCGACGCCAGCCCGTCGCCGAGAACGGTGACATCGTGGCGGCGATGCTCGACGGCGAGGCCACCGTCAAGCGCTTCAAGCGCGAGGACGGCCACGTCTGGCTCCTCCCGCACAACGCGGCCTACGAGCCGATCCCGGGCGACGACGCGACCATCCTGGGCAAGGTGGTGGCCGTTCTGCGCCGCGTCTGAGTTCGGTGCGGGGCCGGTCCGGCCCCGCCCTCCGACCGGGCCCCGGGACCCCTGCGCCGGTTCCGGGGCCCTGTGCTGTCCGGCTTCGTGGCCGCGGTCCGTGACAGACCGCCCCGCCGTCACTCCGCCTCCACCGGTGCTTCCGTCTCGGCCCGCTTCGCCACCGCGTCGATCGCGGCCAGGGATTTCCTGGCCTGATTCCGGTCCGTGGTGAACCAGAAGTCGGGCAGCGAGGCCTTCAGATAACTTCCGTAGCGGGCCGTCGCCAGCCGCTGGTCCAGTACGGCGACCACACCGCGGTCGCCCGTGGCCCGGACCAGACGGCCGGCACCCTGCGCCATGAGCAGCGCCGCGTGGGTGGCGGCGACCGCCATGAAGCCGTTGCCGCCCGCCTCCTCCACGGCCTTCTGGCGGGCGCTCATCAACGGGTCGTCCGGGCGCGGGAACGGGATCTTGTCCATGACGACCAGTTGGCAACTGGGGCCGGGGACGTCGACGCCCTGCCAGAGCGACAACGTGCCGAACAGACAGGTCTTCGGGTCGGCCGCGAAGTTCTTGATCAGTTCGCCGAGCGTCTCCTCGCCCTGGAGGAGAATCGGGAACTCCGGGATCCGGGAGCGCAGCTCCTCCGCGGCGAGCTGGGCGGCCCGCATCGAGGAGAACAGGCCCAGCGTACGGCCGCCCGCCGCCTGGATCAGCTCGGTGAGTTCGTCGAGCATGTCCGCGCGGTCGCCGTCACGGGCCGGGCGCGCCAGGTGCTTCGCGACGTAGAGGATGCCCTGCCTGGGGTAGTCGAACGGAGAGCCGACGTCGACGCCCTTCCACCGCGGCAGGTCGTCTCCTTCGGCGCCCTCGGGGCCGAGGCCCAGGGAGGCTCCCACGCCGTTGAAGTCGCCGCCCAGTTTCAGGGTCGCGGACGTCAGGACGACGGAGCGGTCGGTGAAGAGCTTTTCGCGCAGCAGACCGGAGACGGACATGGGGGCGACGCGCAAAGAAGCGCCGCTGTGCCGGTATGCGGCTCCGCCGCGGGGCTCGTGGCGCTCGTACCAGACGACGTCCCATTCGGAGCCGTTGGTGATCCGCTCCGCCACGTCGTGCACGCTCTCCACCGAGGCGAGCGCCTGTTTGCGGACCGCGTCCTCGTCCTGGACGGACTTGTCGCGGGTGTTCCCGAGGGCGGAGACGACGGTCCGGCAGGCGTCGCGCAGTGCCATCAGCGCGTACCCGAGGTCCTCCGGGATCTCCTCGAGACGGCCGGGGAGGGCCAGCTCCATCAGGCGTTCGAAGCCTTCGGCCGCGGTCTGCAGTTGGTCGGCGGCCTTCTCGTCGACGAGCTTCGCGGCACGCCGCACCGCTCGGTTGACCTGGCCGGGGGTGAGCTCCCCCGTGGCGACCCCGGTGACCCGGGAGACCAGTTCGTGGGCCTCGTCGACGATCAGCACCTCGTGCTGCGGAAGCACCGGAGCGCCCTCGATCGCGTCGATCGCGAGGAGCGCGTGGTTGGTGACGACGACCTCGGCCAGTTTGGCCCGCTCACGGGCCATCTCCGCGAAGCACTCCGCGCCGTAGGCGCACTTCGTGGCGCCCAGGCACTCCCGGGACGACACCGACACCTGGGACCAGGCCCGGTCGGAGACGCCCGGCGTGAGGTTGTCCCGGTCTCCGGTCTCCGTCTCGTCCGCCCAGTCACGCAGGCGCAGCAGGTCCTGGCCCAGCTTGCTGGTGGGGGCGGCCGCCTCGAACTGGTCGAAGAGGCCCTCCTCCTCGTCCTGCGGCACGCCTTCGTGGAGACGGTGCAGACAAAGGTAGTTGGACCGGCCCTTGAGCATCGCGAACTCCGGGCGGCGGCGCAGCAGCGGATGCAACGCCTCCACCGCGCGCGGAAGGTCACGCTCCACGAGCTGGCGCTGCAGGGCCAGCGTCGCCGTCGCCACGACGACTCTCTCCCCCTGGGCGAGCGCGGGCACCAGATAACCGAGCGACTTTCCGGTGCCGGTGCCGGCCTGGACCAGCAGATGGGAGGCGTCGTCGATCGCTTCGGCGACGGCTTCGGCCATGGTCACCTGGCCGGGGCGCTCCGTGCCGCCGACGGCGGTGACGGCGGCATGCAGGAGTTCAGGGAGTGAGGGCTTCGTCATAGCGCGACCACCCTACGGCCCGGCACCGACAATCATGCCCTCCGTGGCCGCCGGGGGAGGCGCCGACGACGGGCCGGGCGGAGCCGTTCCATCGCGAAGTCCGGGGGACCCGGAGGTCGTTGCTCGTCACACGAGGGGCCACAGGCCGTGTCCGGTGAGGCGTCACCGTGGTGGGCCGCGGAGACCGACCAGGTCAGAACGCTCGTAGCGAAACCGTTGCCGTTCCGTCGGTCGTCCCCCACGGCGAGCGCATAGTGTGTGGTGCCGTTCCCGGTGGTCGTGTGTTCGCTCCGGACTCCGTTCGAGTTCAGGAGGTGAACACGGCCGAAGCACCACGTTCGTCCACAGCAGGGGGAGTCAGATCATGCGATCCATACGGCCGTCGTCCACCACTCGCCGAAGCGGGAGGACGCGCCGCGGAACCTCCCCCGTGCTGACCGCCGTCGCGCTCGCCTCGGTGCTCGCGCTCACGGCGACCGCCTGCGGTTCGAGTGACGACACCGCGGGCGGCGACGCCGCCGCGACCGCCGCGGCCGGCGACGGCAAGATCACGATCCCGGACGACATCAAGGACCAGCTCAAGGAGCACGGCATCGATGTCGACAAGTGGCGGAACGGCGAGTGGAAGAACTGGGACAAGGACGACTGGCTGCGCGAGGCCAACGACTACATCAACCCGATCATCGAGGGCCTGTGGGATCCGGACCGCATGCGGGAGGCGGAGGAGCCGGAGCAGGAAGTCGACGAGAGCGACATCTCCGGTGACCAGGGTGTGACCGACCCGACGCCGGAGCCGGTGCAGGCGCAGGACGTGCCGCCTTCCTACCACGCCAACGCCCCCACGGCCGGCAAGGTGTTCTTCGACTCCCCGGAGGGCACCATGGTGTGCTCCGCCACCGTGGTGCAGGACCCCGCCAACCCGGGCAAGTCCAACATGGTGTGGACGGCCGGCCACTGTGTGCACGCCGGCAAGAAGGGCGGCTGGTACCGCAACATCGCCTTCGTGCCGTCGTACAACGACGCGGGCAAGCCGACGGCGGAACTCGAGGGCGCCGCCAAGGAGGAGGTCGCTCCGTACGGCGTCTGGTGGGGTGACTGGGCGCAGACCTCCGACCAGTGGATCGAGCAGGGCGGTTCGACCGGCGGCGACGGCGCCTCGTACGACTTCGCGGTCATCCACGTGACGCCGGAGAAGGGCGGTGACGGCAAGTCGCTGGAGGAGACGGTCGGTTCGGCGCTGCCGGTGGACTTCAACGCTCCGGCGGTGCCCGACATGGAGAGCGTGACCGCCACCGGTTACCCGGCCGGAACTCCGTACGACGGCCAGAAGCTGTTCAGCTGCGAGGACCGGCCGGGTCGGCTCTCGCTCAACACGTCCGAGCCGACGATGTACCGGATCGGGTGCAGCATGACCGCCGGTTCGTCCGGTGGCGGTTGGGTCTCGGCGGGCTCGGACGGCAAGCCCGCTCTGGTGTCCAACACCTCCATCGGCCCGGTGACCTCGGGCTGGCTGGCCGGCCCCCGGCTGGGCGACGAGGCCAGGGGCGTCTACGACGCGGTCAGCGACAAGTTCGCCGGACAGTGACCGACGTGTCCGTTCCCGCGCGCTCCGCGCACCCGGGGACGGGCACATGTCCAGCAGGGCGTTCACGGGATTCAACGGGGGTCTCGCATCATGCGTTCCGCAGGTACGTCCGCGCCACGCCGGCTTCGGCCCCGGCGTCGCAGAGTTCTCGCCGCCACCGGGCTCGTCGTCGCCCTGACGCTCCCCTCGACCGCGTGCGGCGGTCCCGGGTGCTGAACGGCGGGACCGTGCCGGTGTCGAACGCCTCGACCGGTCCGATCGACAACACCTGGCTCGCGGGCCCGCAGTCGGGCCGGGACGCCGAGTTGCTGTACCGGAACACGAGCAGGTTTTACGGCGGCCGGTGACCGCGCACGCCGACGGCCCGCCCCCTGCCGGAGCAGGGGGCGGGCCGTCGCGTCACACTGCGGGCCGCCGACTCAGTGGGCGGCCGACGTGAGCAGGTACGGCGTGAGTTCCGCCGCCAGTTCCTCATGCACCCGCACCTTGAGCAGGGTGCCCTCCGGGGTGTGCTCCTCGGAGATCACCTCGCCCTCGTCATGGGCGCGGGCGACCAGCTTGCCGTGCGTGTACGGCACGAGCGCCTCGATCTCCACCGCCGGGTGGGGCAGCTCGACGTCGATGAAGGCGAGCAGTTCCTCGATGCCCTGACCGGTGCGGGCCGAGACCGCGATGGAGCGCTTCTCCGTCCGCAGCAGCCGCTGGAGCGTCAGCGGGTCGGCCGCGTCGGCCTTGTTGATCACGACGATCTCGGGTACGTCGGTGGCGCCGACGTCCCTGATCACCTCGCGCACGGCAGCCAGCTGCTCCTCCGGAACGGGATGCGAACCGTCCACCACGTGCAGGATCAGATCGGCGTCGCCGACCTCCTCCATGGTGGAGCGGAACGCCTCGACCAGATGGTGTGGCAGGTGCCGGACGAAACCGACGGTGTCGGCCAGCGTGTACAGCCGTCCGCTCGGCGTCTCGGCCCGGCGCACGGTCGGGTCGAGGGTCGCGAACAGGGCGTTCTCGACCAGTACGCCCGCGCCCGTGAGGCGGTTGAGCAGCGAGGACTTGCCCGCGTTGGTGTAGCCCGCGATGGCGACGGACGGCACCTTGTTGCGCCGGCGTTCCTGGCGCTTGATGTCGCGGCCGGTCTTCATCTCCGCGATCTCCCGGCGCATCTTCGCCATCTTCTCGCGGATCCGGCGCCGGTCGGTCTCGATCTTGGTCTCACCGGGGCCACGGGTGGCGAGCCCGCCGCCCTTGCCGCCGCCCATCTGCCGGGACAGCGACTGACCCCAGCCGCGCAGCCTCGGCAGCATGTACTGCATCTGCGCGAGCGCGACCTGCGCCTTGCCCTCTCGGGACTTGGCGTGCTGGGCGAAGATGTCCAGGATCAGGGCCGTACGGTCGACGACCTTGACCTTGACGACGTCCTCGAGGTGGATCAGCTGGCCGGGGCTCAGCTCACCGTCGCAGACGACCGTGTCGGCGCCCGTTTCGAGGACGATGTCACGCAGCTCCTCGGCCTTGCCGGAGCCGATGTAGGTCGCCGCGTCGGGCTTGTCACGGCGCTGGATCATGCCGTCGAGCACGAGGGCGCCCGCCGTCTCCGCGAGGGCCGCGAGCTCCGCGAGGGAGTTCTCGGCGTCCTGCACGGTTCCCGATGTCCACACGCCGACGAGCACGACCCGCTCCAGACGGAGCTGTCGGTACTCGACCTCGGTGACGTCCTCGAGCTCCGTGGAGAGGCCTGCGACGCGGCGCAGGGCCGCGCGCTCGGAGCGGTCGAACTGGTCGCCGTCCCGCTCTCCGTCGATCTCGAGGCTCCAGGCGACGTCCGCTTCCATCAGGGCATCGGCCCGGAGGCCCTCGGGGTAGGTCTGCGCGAGGCGCTTGGTGTCCTGGGAAGGGGAAGAAGAGGAGGTCATTGGGTCCTTACGTCGATGGGATGTCGCAGGTGGCGACGGAATGCGGCCGTCACCCTTCACAACGCGCGGGCCTGCCGGGAGATTCCCGCCGCCCGTGCCGTGGCGACCTGACGATGGTGACACGGCACGGGGCGTCTCGTCATCGTGTTTGTTCCCGGTTCCCACCCGGTCGATGCTCCACCGGCGCGCGCGGTCTCGTGGACTGGGCGCCGGGCCCGGCCGTGGACTTCCAGTCCGGGTGGCCGGGCATCGGCGGGGTCCTGGAGTCGTAGAGCCAGGCCTCCAGGAATCCCGTCAGGTCCCGTCCCGCGACGTCGGAGGCGAGCCGGACGAAGTCGGCGGTGGTGGCCGTGCCGTTCCGGTGGTGGGTCACCCAGAGGCGTTCCAGACGCTCGAAGGCGGTGCGGCCGATCTCCTCGCGCAGGGCGTACAGCACGAGCGCGGCTCCGGCGTAGACGCTCGGCCTGAAGATGCTGATCTTCTGACCGGGTTCCGGGGCCTTGGGGGCGGCGGGCGGCCCGCCCTGCGCACGCCAGCGGTCGGAGGCCTCGTAGGCAACCTTCATCCGGGCGTCGAGGGACGGACCGGACCTCTCCTGCGCGTACAGCGCCTCGTACCAGGTGGCGTGGCCCTCGCCGAGCCACAGATCGGACCAGGTGCGAGGGCTGACGCTATTGCCGAACCACTGGTGGGCGAGCTCGTGCATCATGATCGACTCGACGTACCACGCGGGGAAGCCGGACTCGGTGAAGAGATCCCGTTCGAAGAGGGACAGCGTCTGGGACTCGAGTGCGAAGCCGGTGGAGGCGTCGGCCGCGAGCAGGCCGTACGTCTCGAAGGGGTAGCGGCCGACCCTGGCCTCCATCCAGGCGATCTGGTCGGGAGTCTTCGCCAGCCACGGTTCGAGCTTCTCGCGGTGCTTCGTGGGGACGACGTCGCGCAGTGGCAGCCCCTGCGGACCGGTGCGGTGCAGGACCGTGGAGCGGCCGATGGACACCTGGGCGAGTTCGGTGGCCATGGGGTGCCGGGTGCGGTACGTCCAGGTGGTCGCTCCGCCTGTGCGGTCGACACCGGCCGGCAGGCCGTTGGCGACGGCCGTGTGCCCCTCGGGGGCGGTGATGCGGAAGGTGAACAGCGCCTTGTCGGACGGATGGTCGTTGCACGGGAACACCAGGTGCGCGGCGTCGGCCTGGTTGGCCATGGCGAGACCGTCCGCGGTGCGCACCCAGCCGCCGTCGCGGTCCTCGGCCGACACCGGTTCGCTGGTGTGCCGCACGGTGATGCGGGTCCGTTCGCCCGCGTCCAGACCGCCCTCGGGCGTGATCACGAGGTCCTCCCCGGCGGTGGTGAAGGCGGCCGGGGCCCCGTCGACCTCGACCGACTGGACCGTGCCGTGGGCGAAGTCGAGGTTGATCCGGTCCAGGTCCGCGGTCAGCCGGGCGACGATCGTCGTGGCGGCCCGCAGCGCCTTGTCGTTGGTGCCGGGGTAGCTGAGGGCGAGGTCGTACGACGCCACGTCGTATCCGGGGTTGCCCAGGTGCGGGAAGAGGCGGTCGCCGATGCCCAGCGGCGTGGCCGGGGCGCTCGCGGCGAGGAGGCAGACGGAGACGGCCGACGCGAGCAGCGCGGCGGACGTCCGCCGTCGACGGCCACGAGGCACCACCGCGCGGGCGGTCGCGCCGTGGGCGGACGGACCGGGGACGGCCGGACGGTCGGATGCCGGGCCGGGAGCGGTCGGGCCGGGAGCGGTCGGGCCGTGGGGAGTGAGCAGCATGGCCCACGGCTACCAGCGCGCGCGGGCGCCTCGGCGACGGCGCGCTCCCGGCCCACCCGATCGGGTGGGCCGGGAGAGGGGCATTCGGACGGTGGGGCCGCCGCGCGGCGGGCGCTCACGGCCGGGCGGTGTTCCGCACCCGCGTGTACCGTCAGGCGCCCTGGGTCTGCGGCTTGGTCCGGCTCACGTCGTACACACCGGCCACGTTGCGCATCGCGCGCATGAGGGCGGGCAGGTGCGCGGCGTCGGGCAGCTGCACGGTGTACGTGTGCCGCACCTGCTGATGGGTCGGGGGCTCGACGGTCGCGGAGACGATCTCGGCACCTTCGAGGGCCATGGCCTCGGTGAGGTCCGCGAGCAGGTGAGGCCGGACGAACGATTCGGCGACGAGCGTGACCCGGCATTCGGCTCCCTCCCCCCAGTGCACGCCGACCTCCGCGCGCCCCGCGTTCTTCATCCGCGCCACGGCGGCGCACTCGACCCGGTGCACGGTGACCGCTCCCCCGCGCACGGCGAAGCCCGTCACCTCGTCGGGCGGTACGGGCGTACAGCAGCCGGCCAGCCGTACGGTCGCGCCCGGCCGGTCGGCCAGGACCTGGGCGCCGGTGAAGGGGCCGGACACCGCCCCGGGTGCCTGGGCGGCGGGCCCGTCGGCGGGGCGGGGAGCCCACCGGGCTTCCTCGGGCCGGGCTTCCTCGGGCCGGGCGGCCGGCGGGTCGCTCCGCTCGGGGTGGGCGGTCAGCCAGCGCTGGATGGCGATCCGCGCGGCGGGCGTGTGGGCGTGCTCCAGCCACTGTCTGGAGGGCTCGGAGGCGGGGTCCTGTCCCATCAGGAGCTGGACGGTGTCCCCGTCCTTCAGGGTGGTGCTCAGCGTCGCCAGACGGCCGTTGACGCGGGCGCCGATGCACGCGTGCGCGTCCTCCCCGTACTGCGCGTACGCGGCGTCCACACAGGTCGCCCCGCCGGGCAGGCCGATCGTGCCGCCGTCGGGGCGGAACACGGTGATCTCACTGTCCTGGGCGAGGTCCTCGCGCAGGGTCGACCAGAAGGTGTCGGAGTCGGGTGCGCCGCGCTGCCACTCCAGGAGCCGGGAGAGCCAGCCGGGCCGGGTCGGGTCGACGCGCTCGCCGTCGCTCGCGGACTGCTCCTCGGCCGGGGCGGCGTACGGGTTTCCCAGAGCGACGACACCGGCCTCGGCGACCTTGTGCATCTGGTGGGTCCGGATGAGGACCTCGACGACCTGGCCGTCGTCCCGGGCGACCGCGGTGTGCAGCGACTGGTACAGGTTGAACTTGGGTACGGCGATGAAGTCCTTGAACTCCGAGACCACCGGCGTCAGGCAGGTGTGCAGCTCGCCCAGGACCCCGTAGCAGTCGGCGTCCTCGTTCACCAGCACCAGCAGACGGCCGAAGTCGGCGCCGCGCAGCCGACCGCGTTTGCGGGACACCCGGTGCACGGAGACGAAGTGGCGGGGACGGATGCGGACCTCGGCCGGGATGTCCGCCTCGCGCAGCACCTCGCGCACCTCGTCGGCGACCTCGGCGAGCGGATCGTCCGCGCGGGAGGCGTTGCGGAGGATCAACTCGCGCGTGTGCTCGTTCTCCTCCGGGTGCAGGATCGCGAAGACCAGGTCCTCGAGTTCCGTCTTGAGCGCCTGGACCCCGAGCCGCTCGGCGAGGGGGATGAGCACGTCCCGGGTCACCTTGGCGATGCGCTCCTGTTTCGCGGGGCGCATGACGCCGAGGGTGCGCATGTTGTGCAGCCGGTCGGCGAGTTTGATCGACATCACGCGGACGTCGTTGCCGGTGGCGACGAGCATCTTGCGGAAGGTCTCGGGCTCGGCCGCGGCGCCGTAGTCGACCTTCTCGAGCTTGGTGACGCCGTCGACGATGTAGCTCACTTCCTCACCGAACTGCTCACGGACCTGATCGAGCGTCACCTCCGTGTCCTCGACGGTGTCGTGGAGCAAGGATGCCGTCAAGGTCGTGGTCTCGGCGCCGAGTTCGGCGAGGATCAGGGTCACGGCGAGCGGGTGGGTGATGTACGGCTCGCCGCTCTTGCGCATCTGGCCGCGGTGCGAGGACTCGGCCAGGAGATAGGCCTGGCGCAGGGGTTCGAGAGCGGCGTCGGGATGGTGGGCGCGATGGGCGTCGACCACATGGCCGATGGCGTCGGGGAGCCGGTCGCGGGAGGCGGGGCCGAGCAGCGCGGCACGGCCCAGTCGGCGCAGGTCGAGCCGGGGGCGGGCCTTCCTGCGGGCCCCTGTGGGCGCGACATGCCCCGATGTCGCAGGACCTGGGGTCGCAGGATTCACGGCCTCCGCGTTCATGGGCACCTCCGGCTGCGTCGACCGGCGGACGGGCGTGCCCCAGGGCGGACTCGGGCTCAGGGGACGGCGTTCGTCCCCCGTCCGGGCCGGTGCTTGATGCTACCGACCCCAACACGTGCGACCGACCGCCTCCCGCCGAGCGTGAAACGGATCACCCCATCGAGCGAAGCCCGGCACTGCGGCGGTTTCACGCCACGGGACCGGTGGCTCGCCGTCCTCTCGAAGCCGAAACCCGCCCCCGCACCCCGCGGATGCAGGTCTCCCGCCCCGCGCATCTGGGATACCGAGCCGGTACGGACTTCAGCGGGGCAGGTTCTCCAGCCACCCCTCCTCGATCACTCCCTCGGCGACGATCACCGCGGGTCCGGTCATCTCGATCTCGCCGTCGGGCCGTTCGGTGATCACCAGGGTGCCGCCGGGCACATCCACGGTGTAGGTCACCGGGGTTCCGGTGACGCTCGGGTCGACGCCGTCCCGGCGGGCGGTGGCCACCGCGACCGCGCAGGCACCCGTGCCGCACGAGCGGGTCTCGCCGGCCCCGCGCTCATGGACGCGCAGCGCCACGTGCCGCGGGCCCAGGTCGGCCACGAACTCGACGTTGACGCCGTCCGGATAGGCCGAGGCGGGGCTGAAGGAGGGTGCGGTGAACAGATCACCGGCGTGCGCGAGGTCGTCCACGAAAACCACGGCGTGCGGGTTGCCCATGTTCACGTTCCGCGCCGGCCGGCTGCGCCCGTCGACGCTCACGGTGACGTCGCCCTCGGGGAGCAGTGCCCGGCCCATGCCGACGGTGATGTCACCCGCGGCGGAGCCGCTGTCGGACCCGGTCTTGGCGATGTGCACCGTCTTCACGCCCCCGCGCGTGGCGACCGCGACATCCCCTTCGGCCACATGCCCTGCCCGCTGGAGGTAGCGCGCGAACACCCGTACTCCGTTGCCGCACATCTCGGCGATCGAGCCGTCGCCGTTGCGGTAGTCCATGAACCACTCGGCCTCGGCGGCCAGGTGCCGCGCCTCGGGATGCGCCGCGGACCGGACCACGTGCAGCAGTCCGTCGCCGCCGATGCCCGCGCGGCGGTCGCACAGGGCCGCGACGACGGCGGGGGGCAGGTCGATGGCGTTCTCGGGGTCCGGGACGATCACGAAGTCGTTCTCGGTGCCGTGCCCCTTGAGGAAGGCGATCCGCGTGCTCATCCCTCGATCGTACGGGGTGGCCACGGCAGCGCGTCCCCGCCACGGCCCCGCGCGGGCGTCAGCGGAGGCGGGCCACCCGCCAGACGGCCAGCGCCACCACCGCGGCGACCAGCACGGCGTAGGCGGTCACGACCCGCCAGTCGGGTCTGCGTCCGGTGCTCCGGGCCGGCAGTCCTGGCCAGGTGTGGCCCACCCTGCGGGCGGCCACCATGCCCCAGCCGGCCGCGCAGGAACAGATCAGCAGGCCCAGCATGGCGATCACGGCACCGCTGTCGCCGAAGTCGAAGGCGAGCGGGAACGCGAACATCAGCGAGCCGACCGCGGCCAGGCCGACGATGGGTGCGAGCTGCCAGAGGCGCAGTCGGCGCTGCGGGCGCAGCTCGACCTCGACCTCGTCGCCGCCCGCGAACATCTCGTCCGGCTCGGGGCCGTCGTCGGTCACTCCACTCTGCGTCTCGTCCGGCCCGTCGGGGCTGAGGCGGTCGGGGTCGAGACGGTCGGGTTCCCGCTCCGGTGCACCCCGCTCGGTGGTGAGGTGCTCGGTACCGTGTGCGGTGTCGCGAGGGCCGGCCTCCATCGCCACGCGCCCTCCCAACTTGGACTCCACTTGGTCGATCGAAGCTCGATGATGGCACGGCGTCAGAGGCCCGGATGACGGCCTGGGCGTCCCGATGCCATGACGTGATCAGGCTGTAACCGGTCGTTCGACCAACGACAGCGCGAGCTGCGGAAGTTCCCTGAGGTCCGCCGCGGCCCCACTCAACCAGTGCACCCGCGGATCGCGCCTGAACCACGAATCCTGACGGCGCGCGAAGCGCTTCGTGGCACGCACGGTCTCCGACCGCGCCTCCTCCAGGGTGCACTCCCCGGCGAGCGCCGCGAGGACCTGCTGGTAGCCGAGCGCACGCGAGGCCGTACGCCCCTCGCGCAACCCCTGCGCCTCCAGTGCGCGCACCTCGTCCACGAGACCCGCCTCCCACATCCGGTCGACCCGGCCGGCGATGCGCCCGTCGAGTTCGGGGCGGGCCACGTCGACGCCGATCTGAAGGGTGTCGTAGACCGAGTCGTGGCCGGGAAGGTTGGCGGTGAAGGGCAGGCCGGTGATCTCGATCACTTCGAGCGCCCGGACGATGCGGCGGCCGTTGCCCGGCAGGATGGCCCGCGCGGCCTCGGGGTCCGCGGCGGCGAGACGGGCGTGCAGCGCGCCGGAGCCGCGCAGGGCGAGCTCCTCCTCCAGGCGCGACCTGACGTCGGGGTCGGTGCCGGGGAACTCGAGGTTGTCGACGGCCCCGCGGACGTAGAGGCCGGACCCCCCGACCAGGACGGGCCAGCGCCCGTCGGCGAGCAGGGCGTCGATCCGCTCCCGGGCCAGACGCTGGTACTCGGCGACGGACGCGGTGACGGTCACGTCCCAGACGTCCAGGAGGTGGTGCGCGACTCCCCCGCGTTCCTCGGGCGTCAGCTTGGCGGTGCCGATGTCCATCCCGCGGTAGAGCTGCATGGAGTCGGCGTTGACCACCTCACCGCCGAGCTGCCGGGCCAGGAACACGCCCAGATCGGACTTTCCTGCTGCGGTGGGACCGACGACGGCGATGACCCGGGGGGCGGAGGATGCGCTGCTCACCGGTCCAGTCTCGCAAACGCCGCAGCCGGGCGGGACAGCCTCCACCCGAGTACCGTATGGAGTGGATATGGGCGTTTTCGCACATGAACCGCACCGCGAGGAAGGTGGACCATGGGTCTCCTGAACAACATGAAGGCCAAGCTGGGTCCTGCCAAGGACAAGGTCTCGCACCTCGCGCAGCAGCACGAGGGCAAGATCCAGCACGGGCTGGAGAAGGCCGCGAAGACCGTCGACGAGCGGACCAAGGGCAAGTACAGCGACAGGATTCACACGGGCACGGGCAAGGCCAAGCACGCCATGGACCGGCTCGCTCACAGGAACGACCACGGTCCGGACACGGGTGGCACCACGCCGCAGGCCGGGCCGCCGCCCACTTCCTGAGCGCGGTACGGCGAGGGACGGCCGGGAGTGCGAGGCACATGAGATGTGCCTCGCACTCCCGGCCGTCCCTCGTCTCGGACCGTTCGTCGTTTCCAGGCCGACCTCGCACCCGGTCGGCGGCTACGACCAGGCGGCCACGATGTAGCCCACCCCGTACGGAGCGTCCTCGTACAGCAGGCTGCCCTCCAGGACGGTGCCCTCGGCCGCGCCCGCGAGAACCTGCCAGGGTGCCCGGCCGGACACCATGAGTTCGCGCGCCAGGCCGCTGTCCAGTGCCCGCAGGGCCGCCGTGTCGGCCGTTCCCAGCGCCCGGGCGGCCTCCGCGTCGAAGGGCGCCGCCCGCTCGTCGAGGTAGCCAGGGGCCTTGAGCGTGCGGCAGGCGCTGGCGTCGCCCATCACCAGCAGCGCCACCCGCTCCGTACCGGCGACGATGTCCCTTCCCTCCTGGACGCACCGCTCGGCCTCGAGAGGTTCCCCCACGCCGAGTCCCTCGACCGGGACGCCCGCCCAGCCGGTCCGCTCCAGCAGCCAGGCGCCCACCGCAAGCCCGGGGGGAAGTTCCCGTCCGGTCGCCGCGCCCCGGCCCGCGCCGAGCCGTACGCCGAGATCGACCCCGAAGCCGCGGAAGGACCCCGCGCTGCCCTCCGGGTAGCGCTCGGGCCCCGCGTCGCCCTGCAGCGGGCCGACGACCACGAGCCGGTCGGGACGGGCGGCGGCGAGCACACCGACCGCGTCCCTGCACGCAACCCGCGCGGCGTCCAGCTCGTGGGCGGCGCCCACGGCGACCTCGGACACGAGGAGCGGCGGGCAGGGGCAGACTGCGGCGGCGACCATCATGATCGGCAGCGTAGCCCGCGCGGGCCGCCCGCGAGTCCCCGGCCGGTCGCCGTCAGTCGCAGCCGCAGCCGCCCGCCGCGACCGGCAGGGGTTCGGGCGCACCGATCTTCGGCAGGCCCAGCATCACGCCCGCCGGCCGCGCCGCCTTCTCGGCGTTCCGCTTCTCCCAGGCGTCACCCGCGCGCGTGCGGCGCACGCTCAGGGCGGGGCCCTCGGCGAGAAGGTGGTGGGGGGCCGCGTACGTGATCTCGACGGTCACGACGTCGCCGGGGCGGACCTCCTGCTCCGGCTTGGTGAAGTGCACCAGGCGGCTGTCCCGGGCGCGGCCGGACAGGCGGTGGGTGGTGCCGTCCTTGCGGCCCTCCCCTTCGGCCACCATCAGTTCCAGGGTCCGGCCGACCTGCTTCTTGTTCTCCTCCCAGGAGATCTCCTCCTGGAGGGCGACGAGCCGCTCGTAGCGCTCCTGGACGACCTTCTTGGGGATCTGGCCGTCCATCTCGGCGGCCGGGGTGCCCGGCCGCTTGGAGTACTGGAAGGTGAAGGCCTGCGCGAAGCGGGCCTCGCGCACCACCTGCAGGGTCTGCTCGAAGTCCTCCTCGGTCTCCCCGGGGAAGCCCACGATGATGTCGGTGCTGATCGCCGCGTGCGGGATGGCGGCGCGGACCTTCTCGATGATGCCGAGGTAGCGCTCCTGCCGGTACGAACGGCGCATCGCCTTCAGCACCGTGTCCGAGCCGGACTGGAGCGGCATGTGGAGCTGCGGCATCACGTTGGGCGTCTCGGCCATGGCGGCGATGACGTCGTCGGTGAAGTCGCGCGGGTGCGGGGAGGTGAAGCGGACGCGCTCCAGGCCGTCGATGCTCCCGCAGGCCCGCAGCAGCTTGCTGAACGCCTCCCGGTCACCGATGTCGGAGCCGTACGCGTTGACGTTCTGGCCGAGCAGGGTGATCTCCGAGACGCCCTCGGCGACCAGGGCCTCGACCTCGGCGAGGATGTCACCGGGACGCCGGTCCTTCTCCTTGCCGCGCAGCGCCGGGACGATGCAGAAGGTGCAGGTGTTGTTGCAGCCGACGGAGATGGACACCCAGGCCGCGTAGGCGCTCTCGCGGCGGGTCGGCAGCGTGGACGGGAAGGCCTCCAGCGACTCGGCGATCTCGACCTGCGCCTCCTCCTGGACGCGGGCGCGCTCCAGGAGGACCGGCAGCTTGCCGATGTTGTGCGTGCCGAAGACGACGTCCACCCAGGGGGCCCGCTTCACGATGGTGTCGCGGTCCTTCTGCGCGAGGCAGCCGCCGACCGCGATCTGCATGCCGGGGCGCTGCGCCTTCTTCGGGGCGAGGTGGCCGAGGTTGCCGTAGAGCTTGTTGTCGGCGTTCTCCCGCACGGCGCAGGTGTTGAAGACGACGACGTCGGCGTCGCCGTCGGCGCCGTCGGGGGCGCGGACGTAGCCCGCGTCCTCCAGCAGCCCGGACAACCGCTCGGAGTCGTGGACGTTCATCTGGCACCCGTAGGTGCGGACTTCGTAGGTGCGCGTGCCGCCCACTGACTGGCTCCGGTCGATGCTGCTCATGCCCTACAGGGTATGCGCTCCCCACGACACGCCGGGACGGCGGAGCGGGCTCCGCCCGGGCCCCGGCTCAGGCCTCCGCGCCCGGCGTCCATCCCTGCCGGCGCAGCACCCGGGACACGTCCGGGGCCTCGTAGTGGTCGCCCTTGAGGACCTTGCCGTCGGAGCGGCGGGTGATCCGGCCGTCGGGGCCGCGCTTGGTCATGTTGGAACGGTGGATCTCGGAGATCACCGCGTCGAGGTCGATGCCGTGGACGAGTGCCGTGCCGTAGGCGACGTAGACGACATCGGCCAGTTCGTGTGCGAGCCGGTCGAGCGGGCCGTGCACCGCCACCTCCGCGACCTCGGCGGCCTCCTCGGCGAGCAGTTCGCCGCGGTGGGCGGCGAGTGCCGGGGAGACCTCGGTCGGTGTCTCGCGCGCGTCCAGCCCGAAGGCGCGGTGGAACTCACGGACCAGGTCGGCGGGCGAAGCGCTCATGCCGTGACTGTAGCGGCCGCCCCCGACAGTCCCGACGGTCCCGGCTG
Organism: Streptomyces sp. M2CJ-2; assembly: GCF_016757295.1. Taxonomy (NCBI): domain Bacteria; kingdom Bacillati; phylum Actinomycetota; class Actinomycetes; order Kitasatosporales; family Streptomycetaceae; genus Streptomyces; species Streptomyces sp. M2CJ-2. Next base: position 105,135 of record NZ_JAESIF010000012.1, read on the forward strand.
CGTCGTCCGGTCCGTCGCCCTGCCCGACTTCCGCCCGGATATGTGCGCTCTGCCCTGGTCAGCGGGGCGTACGGACTGGCAGGATCGCGCCATGTCCAACGCGCTGTCCCGTATCGGCAGGCGCCGGGTCCTGCGGGGCGCGGTCGCCGGTTTCGTGGCGCTCGGACTGCTGCTGTGGTGGCTGGCTCCCTGGAGCGAGGAGCCGCCCCGTGGGACGGTCACCCTGAGTACGGGGACACGCGCGGGGGTGTACCAGAAATACGGTGAGCTTCTGCGCACCTCGCTCAGCAAGCACATGCCGGACCTCGAAGTGCGGCTGCTGACGAGCGACGGGTCGCAGGAGAACGTACGCCGGGTGGCGACCGGAGAGGCCGACTTCGCGATCACGGCGGCCGACGCGGTGGAGACGTACCGACTGAGCGACCAGCGCGGTGCCGACCAGCTGCGCGGGGTCGCCCGTCTCTACGACGACTATGTGCAACTCGTGGTCCCGCCCGGCTCCGACATCCGTTCCGTCGCCGATCTGCGGGGCAAGCGGGTCGCCATCGGGCCGCCCAAGTCGGGGGTGCGGCTCATCGCGAACCAGGTGCTCAGGGCGGCGGGCATCGATCCGGAGCAGGACATCAGACCCTCCGCGGACGGCATCGACACCGGCCCGGGGCGGCTCGGGCACGGGCTGGACGCGTTCTTCTGGTCGGGCGGGCTGCCCACGGACGGCCTGCGGACGTTCTCCGAGGACTCCGGTCTGCGGTTCGTGCCGATAACGGCCGACCTGGTCGCCCAGCTCCATCGGCAGAGTGGCGCCACGCGCTACTACCGGGCCACCAACATGCCGGAGTCGGCCTACCCCCGCAGCCAGCGCGGTGCGACCGTCCCGACGATGGCCGTCTCCAATCTGCTGATCACACGGACGGACACGGACCCGCGGCTCACCGAATGGCTGACCCGGATCGTGCTCAAGAGCCGGGACCGCATCGGGAAAAACGTCCACTCCGCCCAGCTGGTCGACGTGCGCACCGCCATCTACACCGATCCGCTCCGGCTGCACGACGGTGCACGCCGGTACTACCGGTCCGTCAAGCCCTGACCGGTGGCCGCCCCCGCGGGAGCGCTCCGCGGCACCGTCACCGTCACCGTCAGCCCGTGCGGCTCGTGGCGGTCGTACGCGATCGAGCCGCCGCCCGCCGTGAGCAGGGCCCGGGCGATGGACAGGCCGAGGCCCGAGCCCTTGACGTTCTGGTGCCGCCCGCTGCGCCAGAAGCGGTCCCCGACGCGGGCCAGCTCCTCGTCGTTCAGACCGGGGCCGTGGTCGGTGACGACGACGGTGGAGGTGTCACCGTTGGAGGAGACGGCCACCTCGACGTTCTCGCCCTCCGGCGTGAACTTCACCGCGTTGTCGATGACCGCGTCCAGCGCGCTGGACAGGGCGACCGGGTCGGCCCACGCCGTGGTCGGCGGACAGTCCCCCGCCAGCAGGACCCCCTTGGCCGCGGCGGTGGGCGACCACGCCGCCACCCGTTCGGCGGCCAGGGCTCCGATGTCGGTGACCTGGAGCTGGGCCTCGCTGTGCTCGGCCAGCGCCAGGTCGAGCAGGTCGTCCAGGACGTGCGCCAGCCGCCTGCCCTCGGCCTGGACCGAGGCGATCTCCTCGTTGCCGTCGGGCAGCTCCAGGGCGAGCAGTTCGATGCGCAGCAGCAGCGCCGAGAGCGGGTTGCGCAACTGGTGCGAGGCGTCGGCGACGAAGGCGCGCTGCTGTTCCAGCACGCCCTCGACGTTGTCCGCCATCTCGTTGAAGGACCGGGCGAGCCGACGGAGTTCCGGCGGTCCGCCGGCCACCGCGACCCTGGACTTCAGCCGCCCGGTGGCGATGTCGTGGGTGGTGGCGTCCAGGACCCGTACGGGCTTGAGCACCCAGCCGGTCAGCCGCAGGGCCGCGCCGACGGCCAGCAGCATCGCCGCCCCCTCACCCACGGCGATGATCAGCCAGCCCTGGAGGATGCGTGAGCGCATCTGCCCGGTGGGCGAGTCGGTGACGACGACCGCGACGACGTCGCCGTCCCGGATGACCGGCGAGGCCACCACCAGGCTGCGCTGCTCCCAGGGCCACACCTGCTCGGGATCATGGCTGCGGCGGCTGAGCAGCGCCTCCCGGAAGGCCTCGCGCACCTCGCCCGTCCCGGGCAGGAACCAGTCGTCCGGCGCGTGCGCCATCGGGAGGTCGTTGCGGTAGAAGACGCCGGCCCGGATGCCGTACACCTCGTGGTAGCTGCGGAGCTCGCTGCTGAGGGTCTCCCGGCGCTCGTCGATGTCGTCGGTCACGGGGTCGACCGGCTCGGTGACGAACTGGGCGAGGGCCGCGAAGCGCGCCGTGTCGTCGATCCGGTCGACGACGACCTGTTGCTGCTGCGCACCCGCCAGACTGACGGCGAGCGGAACCCCGAGCGCGAGCAGCACGGCCGCCATCAGGACGATGAGCAGCGGCAGCAGACGTGTGTGCACCCGGCCACGCTATGCCGCGGGCTCGACGAGCCGGTAGCCGACTCCGCGTACCGTCTCGATGAGGGCCGGCCTGCGCAACTTGGCGCGCAGGGAGGCGACATGCACTTCCAGAGTGCGCCCCGTTCCCTCCCAGCTGGTGCGCCACACCTCGCTGATGATCTGCTCGCGGCGGAAGACGACCCCGGGCCGTTGGGCGAGCAGGGCCAGCAGATCGAACTCCTTGCGGGTCAGTTGGACGACCGAACCGTTCACGCTGACCCGCCGGGTCGGCAGCTCGATGCGCACGGAGCCGAGACGCAGCTCGGCCTCACCGGCGGCGACGGCGTCCTCCTGGACGGTGCGCCGGCTGACGGCGTGGATCCGGGCGAGCAGTTCGCCCGTGTCGTACGGCTTGACCACGTAGTCGTCGGCGCCGAGGTTGAGTCCGTGGATGCGGGAGCGCACGTCGGAGCGGGCGGTGACCATGATCACCGGAGTGCCGGTGCGTTTGCGGATCTTGCCGCAGACCTCGTAGCCGTCCTGATCGGGCAGGCCCAGGTCGAGGAGGACGACGCCGAAGCCGTCGGCCTCGGGGACGAGCGCCTGGAGTGCTTCCTCGCCGCTGCGCGCATGGGTGACGTCGAACCCGTGCCTCGCCAGAATCGCCGACAGGGCGGCGGCGACGTGGTTGTCGTCCTCGACGAGCAGCAGTCTCATCCGGTCCCCCTTCGGTTCATCGTCCGTACGATCCGCCTGTGTACAAAACCGTCTGTGCACGAAAACGTGTGGATGTGTGCGTGCATCTTGCAGTGACGCCGATGAACGGGGACGGCGTCAAGAGGGTTCCGGTTGCGCTTCAGTACCGTTATCCGGCCGAAATGAGCCCTGCTCACAAGTGCTACGACATGTATCCGATTGCTACCGGATCGTGATGCTCAGATTCCCCTCAGATGTAATGACGCGGATCTGAAGGATCACTACTGTCCTCCCAAACCGAGGAGGACGGAGCCTGAGAGCGATGACCGAAGTAACGGCGGCCAAGGAAGATGTGGTCGCGACCGACGAACTGGTCGTCCTGAAGAGCGTCAACAAGCACTTCGGCGCGTTGCACGTACTCCAGGACATCGACCTGACGGTCGCCCGCGGCGAAGTCGTCGTGGTCATCGGGCCCTCCGGGTCCGGGAAGTCCACCCTGTGCCGCACCATCAACCGCCTGGAGACGATCGACACCGGATCGATCACGATCGACGGGAAGCCCCTGCCCCACGAGGGCAAGGAGCTGGCGCGGCTGCGGGCCGACGTGGGCATGGTCTTCCAGTCCTTCAACCTCTTCGCGCACAAGACGGTGCTCGAGAACGTGATGCTGGGCCAGGTCAAGGTCCGCAAGAAGGACAAGAAGCAGGCCGAGGAGCGGGCCCGTGCCCTGCTCGACCGGGTCGGCGTGGGCGCGCAGGCCGAGAAGTACCCCGCGCAGCTCTCCGGCGGCCAGCAGCAGCGTGTCGCCATCGCGCGGGCCCTGGCGATGGAGCCCAAGGTCATGCTCTTCGACGAGCCGACGTCGGCTCTCGACCCAGAGATGATCAACGAGGTTCTGGAGGTCATGCAGCAGCTCGCCCGCGACGGCATGACCATGATCGTCGTGACCCACGAGATGGGATTCGCCCGGTCCGCCGCCAACCGCGTGGTGTTCATGGCGGACGGCCGCATCGTCGAAGCCGCTTCGCCGGACCAGTTCTTCAACAATCCGCGCAGCGACCGCGCCAAGGACTTCCTGTCGAAGATCCTGCACCACTGACGGCGCCCCCGCGCCCTGACGACTTGCGTCACCGGATGAACCGGGCCGCATCACTTCACCAGTCAAAAGGAAGTGCACCATGAAGCTCCGCAAGGTCACCGCCGCCTCGGCCGCCGTGTTCGCCCTCGCCCTGACCGCCACCGCCTGCGGGGGCGGCAACGACAAGGACAGCGGTTCGTCCTCCTCCGGAGGCGGCGGCGACAAGATCAAGATCGGCATCAAGTACGACCAGCCCGGTCTCGGCCTGAAGACGCCGGACGGCTCCTTCACCGGCTTCGACGTGGACGTCGCGACCTACGTCGCCAAGGAGCTCGGCTACGAGCCCGACCAGATCGAGTGGGTCGAGACCAAGAGCGCCGACCGCGAGAACGCCCTCGCGCGCGGTGACGTGAAGTTCATCGCGGCGACCTACTCCATCAACGACGAGCGCGCGCAGAAGGTCGACTTCGCCGGCCCGTACCTGCTGGCCCACCAGGACCTGCTGATCAAGAGTGACTCGGACATCAGCGACGCCACTGACCTGAACGACAAGAAGCTCTGCTCCGTGACCGGCTCGACCTCGGCGCAGAACGTCAAGAAGGACTTCGCTCCGAAGGCCCAGCTCAAGCAGCTCCCCACCTACTCGGAGTGCGTCGCCGCCCTGCAGAGCGGTGCCGTGGACGCGCTGACCACCGACGACTCGATCCTCGCCGGCTACGCCTCGCAGGACCAGTACAAGGGCAAGTTCAAGCTCGCCGGTCTGAAGCTGAGCAACGAGAACTACGGCATCGGCGTCAAGAAGGGCGACACCAAGACCGTGGACAAGATCAACGCGGCCCTGGAGAAGATGGTCAGCGACAAGTCCTGGGAGAAGGCGGTCGAGGCGAACTTCGGTCCGGCCGAGTACAAGAACGAGCCGGCGCCGAAGATCGGCGACATCGTCAAGTAAGCCCAGGACCGTCCGTAACGCGGGGTCTTGAAGGCGTGCCGCCGTCCGTCGCGATCAGGGCGGCGGCGCGCCGCGTCCGCCACGTACGCCACACACCCGGAAGCGCGGGAGATCGTGTTCGACTTCATTTCTGACTATAACGATCCAACCTTGTTGGGTGCCTTCTGGATGACGGTGAAGCTCACCGTGGTCTCGGGCATCGGCTCCCTGGTCTGGGGCACCCTGCTGGCGGCGATGCGGGTCAGCCCCGTCCCCCTGATGCGAGGATTCGGTACCGCCTATGTGAACATCGTCCGGAACATCCCCCTGACGGTCATCATCGTCTTCACCTCGCTCGGCCTCGCCGACATCTTCGGCATGACCATGGGCGCGCCCGACGACTTCGCACTCCAGGGCTTCCGCCTCGCCTCCCTCGGTCTGGCGGCCTACACCGCGGCCTTCGTCTGTGAGGCGCTGCGCTCCGGCATCAATACCGTGCCTGTCGGGCAGGCCGAGGCGGCCCGCGCCATCGGCCTGAACTTCTCTCAGGTGCTCAGCCTGATCGTGCTGCCGCAGGCGTTCCGCGCGGTCATCACGCCGCTGGCCAACGTGCTGATCGCGCTGACCAAGAACACGACGGTGGCAGCCGCGATCGGTGTGGCGGAGGCCGCTCTGCTGATGAAGGAAATGATCGAGAACGAGGCACAGACGCTGCTCATCGGCGCGATCTTCGCCTTCGGATTCGTGGTACTGACCCTGCCCACCGGCCTGTTCCTCGGCTGGCTGAGCAAGCGACTGGCGGTGAAGCGGTGACCTCCGTTCTGTACGACGCCCCCGGCCCCCGGGCCAAGCGGCGCAATGTCATCTTCTCGGTCGTGTTCGTCGCCCTCCTGGCCCTCCTCCTGTGGTGGGTCTACCGGACGATGGACGAGAAGAGCCAGCTGGAGTGGGCCCTGTGGAAGCCGTTCACCGAGTCCGAGGCCTGGACGACGTACCTGCTGCCCGGCCTCGGTGACACCCTCAAGGCCGCGGGACTGGCCATGGTCATCGCGCTTCCCCTGGGCGCGATACTCGGCATCGCCCGGATGTCCGACCACCGGTGGGTGCGAGCTTCTGCCGGCACGGTGGTGGAGTTCTTCCGGGCCATCCCGGTGCTGCTGCTGATGCTGTTCGCCAACGAGTTCTTCGCCCGCTCCACGGACGTCAGCACCACTGACCGGCCGCTGTACGCGGTCGTCACCGGTCTGGTGCTCTACAACGCCTCGGTCCTCGCCGAGGTCGTCCGAGCCGGCATCCTCGCCCTGCCCAGGGGACAGACGGAGGCGGCCCAGGCGATCGGCCTGCGCAAGAGCCAGACGATGTCGAGCATCCTGCTGCCGCAGGCGGTCACAGTGATGCTCCCGGCGATCGTGACCCAGCTGGTCGTCATCGTGAAGGACACGGCGCTGGGTGGCGTGATGCTCGGCTTCACCGAGCTGCTGAGCGCACGCGGCACGCTCGCGGCCAACTACGCCAACGTCATCCCGAGCTTCATCGTCGTGGCGGTCATCTTCATCGCTCTGAACTTCCTCCTCACCTCCTTCGCCTCCTGGCTCGAGGCACGGCTGCGCCGCAGCAAGCGCAGCACGGGTGCGGTTCTCGGCGCCGACGAGGTCGACGACCTCAACGCAGGCGAGGTCGGGGGCACCCAGAAGACCGGTGGGGACGGCATCGCCTGACGCACGCTCCGCTCTGTACCGACATGGCTGTGGCCCGCCCTCCCGGCGGGCCACAGCCATGTCGGGGTCCGGTACGGCGGGGTGGCGCGCGAAAATCATCTCGTTACAGGCCGGGCTTATGTGATGAGCAGTCAAGTGATGTGACGGAACCGCACCGGTTTCATGATCGTCGCCCGTGCCCGTCACTTGACGCAAGCACCGGCAGTGGGTTGCATACGTTCTGTGATCGCGCACCCTGCTCCATCGTCCTGTTCCGCCCTGTCCTCCGGGACGTCACTTCGAGCAGGGGGCACCGCACCGTGGACCCGGTGATCATCGTCGGAGCGGGGCCCGTCGGGCTCACGCTCGCCCTGGCGCTGGCGCGTCAGGAGGTACCGTGCGTGGTCCTCGACGAGGGGCCGGGCAAGGACGAACCGCGTCCTGCCCGGTCGGTGGTGCTGCGCGAGGACACCACGGCGCTGCTGGAGCGGCTGACCGGCGCGCCACTGGCCCGGGCCGGCTCCCGTTGGGCCGGATGGCGGTCGATGCGGCGCAAGCAGGTGACACACGAGGTCGCTTTCGACGCCACCGCACCCGCCCCCGTGCACATCGCCCAGCACGTCCTCACCGGTGCCCTGCGTGCGGCCCTCGCCCGTGAACGGCTCGTCAGGGTCGCCGTGGACAGCCGTCTGGACTCCCTCGAACAGGAGCCCTCCGGCGTCACCGCGCACACCCGCGGCCCCAGGAGCACCTGGTGGCGCGGCAGTTACCTGGTCGGCTGCGACGGCCCCCGCTCCACCGTGCGCAAGCTCCAGGACATCCGCTTCCCGGGCCGCACGGCGGTGGAACGTCACGCCGTGGCCGCACTGCGTACGGAACTTCCCTGGCCTGGCGAAGCGTTGCTGCACCGGACGCCGCCGTGGCGCTCCTCCGGCCCCTTTGCCGGGGAGGTCACCGCGCGTCCGCTGCCGGACGGCGTGTGGCGTCTGGACTGGCTGCTGCCACCGGGCAAGGAACTGGTCACCCCCGAGCTGCTGCTGGCCCGGATCCGGGAGACCCTCGCCGGCTGGGCCGGCGGCCCGACGCCACCGTACGAGCTGCTCGACACCGGGGTACACACCGTCCACCACCGGCTCGCCCGGCGCTGGCGGGCGGACCGCGTGTTCCTCGCCGGGGACGCCGCGCACCTGCTCGGGGCGCTGGGCACACACGGGCTGGACGAAGGGCTTCGCGACGCCGACAACCTCGCCTGGAAGCTGGCCCTGGCCTGGCACCACGGCCACCACGAAGCGCTGCTCGACAGCTACCAGGCCGAGCGGCGCGCGATCGTCTCCGCCCGGCTGCGCGCCGCCGATCAGGCGCTGCCGCTGCTGCGGGGCGGCGGAGGGCTGCGTTCCTACGTGCCCGGCTCCGCCCGCGGTCATGACGCGCTCCTGGTGGACGGCCACCTGGGGCAGGGGCCGCTGGGGGCGCCGGGCGGGCACGCCGGATCGCCCCTCGCGCCCCGGGACCTCGAGGGTGAGGTCCCCGTCGACACGCCCCTCGGGGCGCCGGTCACCGATGTGCGGGTCACGGCGGAGGACGGCACCTTCGTCCGGCTGCGGGACCGGCTCGGCCGGGGTGCGCTGCTGGTGGTGCTGATCGCGCCGGGCACCGGAGTGTGGGAGCGCAGGCACTGGGTGTCCGCCGGGATCATGCCCCGGCTGGCGGCGGCCGTGGCGGCGCTGCCGCATCCGGCCGAGCTGCTGGTCGCGGAGAGCTATCCGGGGGCGGCGGCCCACACCGTGCTGCTGGTACGCCCCGACGGTCACCTGGTCACGGCGCTCGGCGGGGTCCGTCCGGCTGACCTGTACGCGGCGGCCGAAACGGTGCTCGGCGGACCGGCGGATGCGGGAACAACGGGAACAGCGGGGACGGAGGCCCGGGCAGCGGCCGGAGCGGGATCGCGCTGAGGTGCTGGGCGCGGACGATCCGTTTCCGCATGTTTCCGGGTGGGTCCGCATGCTGACGGTGAGTTGATCCCGTGTGCGTCGTCGTGGTGTACTCCGGTCCGTGACCGACACCTGTGTGCGCCTGTGGCGAAGGGTCCATATGGACCTCGTCCGCTACGCGGGCTGTGTGTGTCGCCCGTCCTGCTGAACTCGCGTTCCCTCTTTCCTGCGCGCCGCTCGCCGCTTCCACGCCGCCGCCGTGCGCGCTCCGCGAAGCTTTCTTCAGGACGGTGCACGTGTCTGCCTCCCCTGTTCTCCCCTCCTCCCCTGCGGGCTTCCCCTCTGCTCCCGGCCCTTCCCAGGCAGAACTCCTCGACTTCGTACGGCACGTCGCCGCCGACGCCGAGCTGGTCGCCGCGCTTCCGCTCGATCCGGAGGGCCGCACCTGGGTACGGCTCGACGGGCCCGCCGGCAGCGAGGCCTGGCTGATCGGCTGGCCGCCCGGCACCGGCACCGGCTGGCACGACCACGGGGAATCCCTCGGTGCCTTCATGACCGCCGCGGGTGAACTGCGGGAGAACTCGCTCGCGGTGCGGCTGCCCACCGACGGCTGGAAGACGCTGGAACTGAACGACGGCGTGGACCGGGAACGTCGACTGACGACCGGTGAGGGCCGCGCCTTCGGCCGGCATCACGTGCACGAGGTGCTCAACGAGTCCCCCGACCGGCACGCGGTCTCCGTCCACGCCTACCACCCGCCCCTGCCCCTGATGCGCCGCTACAGCCGCGGCGGCCAGACCCTGCGTCTGGAGCAGGTCGAGCGCCCGGCGGACTGGCAGTGAGCGGGACACACGAGCGGGCTGCCGGTGCCCCCGGGATCGACGAACTGCTGGAGCGGGTACGCGCGGGCTACACGCGGATCGAGGCGGTACCCGCGTACGAGGCCGCCCGCAGCGGGGAGGCACTGCTGGTCGACATCCGGTACGCGGCCCTGCGCGACCGGGACGGGCTCATCCCCGGCGCCCTCGTCGTCGAGCACAACGAGCTGGAGTGGCGTCTCGACCCGCAAGGCAGCCACCGCCTCCCCGAAGCCACCGGTCACGCTCTGCGCCCCGTCGTGATCTGCGACGAGGGGTACGCCTCCAGCCTGGCCGCGGAGTCCCTGCACCGGCTGGGGCTCCGCCGGGCCACCGACCTGATCGGCGGTTTCCAGGCCTGGCGCACGGCGGGTCTGCCGGTGCGGGCGCCGGGCAGGGCCCTTCAGTAGCCCCCGTCGTCCAGGAACCCGGTGCTCTCGCCGTCCTCGCCCTCCTCCTCCAGGGCCTGGCGGACCACGCGCAGGGCGAGGCCCTCGGGGTAGCCCTTGCGGGCGAGCATGCCGGCGAGGCGGCGGATCCGCTTGTCACGGTCGAGCCCGCGGGTGGAGCGCAGCTTGCGGGCGACGAGTTCGCGCGCGGTGGCCTCCTCCTGCTCGGGGTCGAGCTGGGAGACGGCCTCGTCGATCAGGGTGGCGTCGACTCCCTTGGTCCGCAGCTCCCGGGCGAGGGCGCGCCGGGCCAGGCCCCGGCCGTGGTGCCGGGACTCCACCCAGGCGTCCGCGAAGGCGCTGTCGTTGATCAGCCCGACCTCTTCGAACCGGGACAGCACCTCCTCGGCGGCCTCGTCCGGGATCTCCCGCTTGCGCAGGGCGTCGGCGAGCTGCTTCCGGGTGCGGGGGGTCCCGGTGAGCAGGCGCAGGCAGATGGCCCGCGCCTGCTCGACCGGATCCTCCTCGGGCTCCTCCCGCTCGGCCCTCGAAGAGGAGGAGCCGTCCCCGTCCGCCGCGGTCGCCTCGCCGAAAGCCCTGCGTCCGCGCCCATCGCGCGGCCCGCCGTCACGCGAGCCGCTCCCCCGTGAGTCGCCCGCACGGCGGGACCCGGCACCGCCTCGGCGCCGACCACCGCCCGAGCCCTCACCGGGGAAGCCGGCCGTGCCGCCGGCGTCCCCGTCCGCCCCGTCCACGCTCGCGGCTGGGTCTGCGCCGTCTCCGGTGTCTCTCCCCCATGAGGCGCCGGAGGCGGCGAACTCGTACTCGGCCCAGTCGGTTCGTCGTGTCACGGGTCAGCTCTTGGCCGCGGCGGCCTTGGACTTGGTGGTCTTGGCCGCCGGGGCCGAAGCCGGGGCCGCGGTCGCCTCGGCCGGAGCGGTGCTGCCGGCGGCGTCCGTGCCCTGCTCGGCGGCCGGCTCCTCGGGCCGCACGCCGACGCCGAGCTTCTCCAGGATCTTCTTCTCGATCTCGTCGGCGAGGTCGGGGTTGTCCTTGAGGAAGTTGCGGGCGTTCTCCTTGCCCTGGCCGAGCTGGTCGCCCTCGTAGGTGTACCAGGCACCGGCCTTGCGGACGAAGCCGTGCTCGACGCCCATGTCGATCAGCCCGCCCTCGCGGCTGATGCCCTGGCCGTAGAGGATGTCGAACTCGGCCTGCTTGAAGGGCGGCGCCACCTTGTTCTTGACGACCTTGCAGCGGGTGCGGTTGCCGACCGCCTCGGTACCGTCCTTGAGGGTCTCGATCCGGCGGATGTCGATGCGCACCGAGGCGTAGAACTTCAGCGCCCGGCCACCGGTGGTGGTCTCCGGGGAGCCGAACATCACGCCGATCTTCTCGCGCAGCTGGTTGATGAAGATCGCCGTGGTCTTCGACTGGTTGAGCGCACTGGTGATCTTCCGCAGCGCCTGGCTCATCAGCCGGGCCTGCAGACCCACGTGGGAGTCACCCATCTCGCCCTCGATCTCCGCCCTCGGCACCAGCGCGGCGACGGAGTCGATGACGATGAGGTCGAGGGCACCGGAGCGGACCAGCATGTCCACGATCTCCAGCGCCTGCTCGCCGTTGTCCGGCTGGGACAGGATCAGGTTGTCGATGTCGACGCCGAGCTTCTTCGCGTACTCGGGGTCCAGGGCGTGCTCCGCGTCCACGAAGGCGACCTGACCGCCGGCCTTCTGCGCGTTGGCCACCGCGTGCAGGGTCAGGGTCGTCTTGCCGGAGGACTCCGGACCGTAGATCTCCACCACCCGGCCGCGGGGCAGACCGCCGACGCCGAGGGCCACGTCGAGCGCGGTCGATCCGGTGGGGATGACCTCGATGGGCTCGTTCGTCCGGTCGCCCATACGCATGACCGCGCCCTTGCCGAATTGCCGTTCAATCTGTGCGAGCGCGGCGTCGAGCGCCTTCTCGCGGTCGGTTCCTGCCATGGGTTCCACCCGATTTGCTTGGTTCGATCGCTTCACGTCGACGACGCTAGCGCCTGCCACTGACAACGCGCCCCGGCGCACCTCCGGCCTGTGGACAACCGGCGCCCTTTCCGTCACGAATCAGGCCATAACGCCCGCCATCGAGCCTCACCGGCACGCCCATGAGAATGGATGTTCGATTTTTGTGTCAAGCGCACCACGCGGCACCCTCACAAGGCGTTCACCCACCGGCACCGGTTCCGCCGCCGCTCAGGAGCCCCCCGTGCCTTCGGTGCCTTCGGTGCCTTCGGTGCCCCCGGTGCCCCCACTCCGAGGTGGTGCCGCACCCCGTCGGCGGCTCCAGAGGCGCCGGGCGCCGGCGACGAGGCTCCCCCGCTCGCCGGGGCGGTGGTGGCCGTGCACGCGGGGGTCGTCCGTGACGTCGTAGCGCTTCACGTACGCGCCCAGGAACGCCTGGAGGGTGGCGACCGCGGGGATGGCTATCAACGCGCCGACGGCACCGAGCAGGGCGGTGCCCATGACGACCGAGCCGAAGGCGACCGCCGGGTGGATGTCGACGGTCCTCGCGGTCAGCTTGGGCTGCAGCACGTAGTTCTCGAACTGCTGGTAGATCACCACGAAGATCAGCACCCACAGCGCGTACCAGGGGTCGACCGTGAAGGCGATCAGCATGGGCAGAGCGCCCGCCAGATACGTGCCGATGGTGGGGATGAACTGCGACACCAGGCCCACCCACACGGCGAGCACGGGCGCGTAGGGCACCTCGAGTATCTCCAGCAGTACGTAGTGGGCCAAGCCGGAGACCAGCGCCATCAGCCCGCGCGAGTACAGGTAGCCGCCGGTCTTGTTCACGGCGATCTCCCACGCGCGCAGCACCTCGGCCTGGCGCGCGGGCGGCAGCACGGAACAGACGGCTCGCCGCAGCCGCGGGCCGTCCGCGGCGAAGTAGAACGAGAACAGCCCGATGGTCAGCAGCTGGAAGAGGCCTCCGAGGACCTGCGCGGAAACGTCCAGGACACCGGTGGCGCTGTTCTGCACGTAGTTGCGCAGCCAGTCGGAGCGGAGCAGGCCCTCCTGGATGTCCACCCGCCGCAGTTCGGTGCGGAAGTGGGTGTTGACCCAGTTGATGACGGAGTCGAGGTACTCCGGGAAATCCTCGACGATCTTGATGATCTGTCCCGCGAGCATGGATCCGAGCAGTGTGACGAAGCCCGCCGCCACGACCAGCACTCCCAGGAAGACCAGGAAGGTGCCCAGCCCTCGGCGCACCCCCCGCGCGGCCATCCAGCTCACCGCGGGCTCGACGGCGAGCGCCAGGAAGAACGCGATGAGGATGTTGATCAGCAGCCCGGTGAGTTCGTGGAAGGCCCAGCTGCCCAGCTGGAACAACGCGATCAGAGCGAGCGCGAGCACCATGGCGCGGGGCAGCCAGCGCGGCATGCGGGCACCGGGCTGGGCAGCGGGACCCCGCGGGCCGGGGGGCGGCGGCGCTCCGGGCGCCGAGGAATGCCGGGCCGCCTGCCCGGTCTCATCTGTGGGTGCCACGGAGTAAGTTTCGCGCACGCCACCGGCAGCCGTCCGCCCCATGGCCGTCTCTGTGACGATCAGCGCTTTTCCCGTGGCACGTCCATCACCGCGCAGACCACCTGCCAGACGTCCTTGGCGTCCCAGCCGGCCCTCAGCGCCTCGTGCACGGTGCGCCCGCCGAGTTCCGACATGACGTGATCGCGCGCGAAGGTGTCGGCGTAGCCCGTACCGAAGTACTCCGCCATCCGTTCCCAGAAGACCGTCAACCGCATGCCCTCAGTATCCCGCCCGAGAGTGTGGGCCCGAGCCGGGGCCGCCTGCCGACGCCGCTGTGCGCCCTGACGTCTGTCCCATGCCGTCAACCGGACCGGTCCCCTGCCCCGAAACCCCCGGTCGACAGCCCGCTCGCCCGCGCGGAGCGTTTCGTCCGGCTGACCCCGCGGGTGCTCGAACAGCGCCTGTTCGCCCACGAGTTCCGGAAGGGCGGTACCGACCCGGTGGAGCGCGTGTGCCGCTGTCTGACGTCCGTGTCCGCTCCGGACGGCGCGTTGCCGGCGATCCACCCCAGCCTGCGCGGCTGCCCGTCGGCCCCCTTCGTACCGGTCGTGGACGACCCGCCCGGCGAACTTCTGGCCACCGGGCCGGTGGTGGGCTGCTGCACCGCAACGACGTGTGGCACGCGTGGCTGTTCCGGGTCACGGACTTCTGCCGACAGGCCGCCGGGTCGCTGGAGCGGAGCCATCCGTACGAGATCCGGGCAGCGCTCGCCTTCCTGGACTCCGTCCCCGACCGCCCACGCGCGAAGCCGGCCGCCGACCGGCTGGGCCGCCCGGTGCGCGGACAGCGGCCGGGGCGCTACCCGGACGGCCTCGACGCCCACCGGGGCGTGCCCGGCCACGCCCCGGGTCAGCACCATTTCCCGCACGACTACGCGCAGACACCGCGCTCCCTCGCGCGCGGACGATTCACCGACGAGGAGATGTCAGGCTCGCTGGACCACCTGGCGGCCGAGCAGGAGGGCGACGGCGGCCGGCCGGTGCGCCAGCGCGAGTGGGCGCCGGCCCCGGCCCTGGAGGCGCGCTCCATGGTGACCATCGACGCGCTGCGCACGCTCAGGGCGTACGGTCGCCCGGTCGGCTGACCCGGCCGCCGGTCTCAGCCGCCCAGGGCCCGGACCCCCGCCGTCACCACCACGGCCGCCCCGACGACGACCAGGAACGGGGCGCGCAGCATCAGCGCCACGGCGGCGGCGGCGAGCCCCACCGCCCGCGCGTCCAGCACCAGCGTCTGCCCGTCGGCGAAGGTCTGCTGGGCCGTGAGGGCGGCGAGCAGGGCGACGGGCAGCAGCGCGGCCAGGCGCCTGACCAGCGGCCGTTCGAGGGCACCGGCGGGGACCAGCAGCCCGGCCAGCTTGACGGCGTAGCATCCGAGGACGGTCACACCGATCGCGATCCAGATGTTCAACGGTCCTCCTCCGGTACGTCAGGCACGTCACCGCGCGGTGTTCCCCTGCGGCGGCCCTGTGCCCACAGGACCGCCGGTGCCGCGAGCGCGGCCACCAGGACCGGTACGCCGGCGGGCAGGACCGGCAGCAGACCGAGTCCCAGCAGGACGGCGAGCCCGGCGACCATCCGTTCGGTGCCGGTGCGCAGCATCGGCGCGAGCAGGGCCAGGAAGACCGCGGGGCCGGCCGCGTCCAGGCCCCACGCGCCGGTGTCCCCGATGGCCTCGGCGCCCAGCGCGCCGAGCAGCGTGGTGAGGTTCCACAGGACGTACAGGCTGAGCCCGGTCACCAGGAAACCGATCCGCGCGCTGCGCCGGGTGGGCTGGGCGAGGGAGACCGCGGCCGTCTCGTCGATGACCCACTGGGCCGCGAACGGCCGCACCGCGCGCGGGAGGGCCAGCAACTGGGACAGGCGCAGCCCGTAGAAGGCGTTGCGCACCCCCAGGAAGAACGCCCCGGCGGCGGCCGTGAACGGGCTCCCGCCGGCGGCGAGCGCCCCCACCAGCGCGAACTGGGACGCCCCGGTGAACACGAGAAGGCTGAGCGCACATGTCTGGAGCAGCGTGAGCCCGCTGCCGGCCGAGGTCACCCCGAAGGCGAATCCGGAGAGTCCGACGGCTATCCCGACGCCCAGGGCGTCCCGGACGACGGCGCCGTCCGGTTTTTCTCCCCGGGCGTTCCCGTCCCGGACGTCCGCGAGTGTTGTCTGTTCTGTTGCCACACCCCGGACGGTACGTGGAGCGCGCTCCGGACGTCTTGTACGTTCTTGCGCTCGCGCTGGTAGGCACCCGGCGGCACTCCCACGATCCGGCCGAAGTGCCGGTTCAGGTGCGGCTGGTCGGTGAATCCGACCACGACGGCGGCCTCCGACGGCACGGTCCCGGCGTCCAGCAGCCGGCGCGCCCGCCGTACCCGTGCGTCGGTGAGCCAGGCGTGCGGCGGCATTCCGTAGGTGTCCCTGAAGGCCCGCAGCAGCGCGAACGGGCTGGTGCCCAGCTCGTCGGCCAGTTGCTCCAGCGTCGGCGGGGCGGCCATCCGCTCTTCCAGCAGGGCACGCGCGCGGGCGGCGGTCCGGGCGCCTGCCGTGCGCACCTCGCGCCGGGGCAGCGACCCGCCGTTCAGCCTCAGCAGCCGGGTCACGGCCACCCGCAGCAGCGTGTCGGCGGCGAGCGCGTTGCCCTCGTCGGTGGCCCGCAGTACCTGGTGCACCAGGCGGACGGTGTACGGATCGTCGAGCACCGGCCGCACGAAGCCCGGGGTGCCGCGCAGTGTGGTGGTCTCCGCGGCGATCGCCGCGACCACCTCGGGCGACGGATACACCGCGCCGTACCGCCAGCCCTCCGGCACTCCGGCCCGCCCGGTGTGCGGGGTGTCCGGGTTCACCAGCGCCAGTGCCCCGGCCCCCGCGTACTGGTCGCCGCCGCCGTGGTGGAAGACCTCCACGCCGTCGGCGATGGCGGCGATCACGAAGTGCTCGTGGGTGTGCCGTACGAACGTCTTGTGGATGTAGCGGGCCCGGAGCAGATCGACGCCGGGCAGGTCGGCGTACTGCCAGTGCCGCGCCCGTTCCTTGCCCCGTTCCGCCATACGGCCATTGTCGCCCGCCCCCGAACCGGCCCCGCCGGGCCCCGTCCGACCCCGGCGGGCCGAGGCCGAACGGACCGGACGCCCACGTCCGGCCTGCTCAGGCCCGTTGTCAGTGCCCGGGTGCAGGATGGACGCATGGTCAGCACTCCGCACCGAGCCCTGGACGGCTTCTCCGCCGCGACCCGCGGCTGGTTCACGGGGGCGTTCTCCGCGCCCACCGCGGCCCAGGCGGGTGCCTGGCGGGCCATCCACGAGGGGTCGGACGTGCTGGTCGTCGCCCCCACCGGCTCCGGCAAGACGCTGGCCGCGTTCCTCGCGGCCCTGGACCAGCTGGCTGCCACACCCCCGCCCGCGGACCGCCGAAAGCGCTGCCGCGTCCTGTACGTCTCCCCGCTGAAGGCCCTGGCCGTCGACGTCGAGCGCAATCTCCGCAGCCCGCTGACCGGCATCCGTCAGGAGGCCGTGCGCCTGGGGCTGCCCGAGCCCGAGGTCAAGGTCGGGATCCGCTCCGGCGACACCCCGCCCGCCGAGCGCCGGGCCCTGTCAACCCGCCCGCCGGACATCCTCATCACCACTCCGGAGTCCCTGTTCCTGATGCTGACGTCGGCCGCGCGGGACGCGCTGACGGGCGTGGAGACGGTGATCCTGGACGAGGTGCACGCGGTCGCCGGCACCAAGCGCGGGGCGCACCTCGGGCTCTCCCTGGAGCGGCTGGACGAACTGCTGCCCAGGCCGGCCCGCCGCATCGGTCTGTCGGCGACGGTCCGCCCGGTCGACGAGATCGCCCGTTTCCTGTCCCCGCGCGGCAAGGTGGAGATCGTCCAGCCCGAGGCAGGCAAGGAGTTCGACCTCTCCGTCGTGGTCCCGGTCGAGGACCTGGGTGAGTTGGGAGGCTCCCCGGTGGCCGACGGGTCGGAGGGGGCGGAGCGCCCGTCGATCTGGCCGCACGTCGAGGAGCGGATCGCCGACCTGGTCCAGTCCCACCGTTCGACGATCGTGTTCGCGAACTCCCGCCGTCTCGCGGAGCGCCTGTGCAACCGGCTCAACGAGATCGCCTACGAGCGGGCCACCGGGGAGCCGCTGGGCGAGCACCACTCCCCGGCCGGGCTCATGGGCGGCTCCGGGGCCGCCCAGGGCGCGCCCGCCGTCATCGCCCGCGCGCATCACGGCTCGGTGTCCAAGGAGCAACGGGCCCTGGTCGAGGAGGACCTCAAGGCGGGCCGGCTGCCCGCGGTGGTCGCCACCTCCAGCCTGGAGCTGGGGATCGACATGGGCGCGGTCGACCTGGTGGTCCAGGTCGAGTCGCCGCCGTCGGTGGCCTCGGGGCTCCAGCGCGTCGGCCGCGCGGGCCACCAGGTGGGGGCGGTCTCCACGGGCGTGGTGTTCCCGAAGTACCGGGGCGACCTCGTCCAGGCCGCCGTGGTCACCGAGCGGATGCGGACCGGCGCCATCGAGTCGCTGCGGGTTCCCGCGAACCCGCTGGACGTCCTGGCGCAGCAGATCGTCGCGATGACGGCCATGGACACCTGGCAGTTCGACGATCTGCTGGCCATGGTGCGCCGGGCGGCCCCTTTCGCCTCGCTGCCCGAGTCGGCCTTCACGGGCGTGCTGGACATGCTCGCCGGCCGCTATCCGTCCGACGCGTTCGCGGAGCTGCGCCCGCGCGTGGTGTGGGACCGGGTCACGGGCGAGATCACCGGCCGCCCCGGCGCCCAGCGCCTCGCCGTCACCTCCGGGGGCACCATCCCCGACCGGGGCCTGTTCGGGGTGTTCCTCGCGGGCGCCGACCCCAAGAAGGGCGGCGGACGGGTCGGCGAACTCGACGAGGAGATGGTCTACGAGTCCCGGGTCGGTGACGTCTTCACGCTCGGCACCACCTCCTGGCGCATCGAGGACATCACGCGCGACCGTGTGCTGGTCTCTCCGGCCCCGGGCGTGCCGGGGCGGCTCCCGTTCTGGAAGGGGGACCAGCTGGGCCGCCCGCTGGAGCTGGGCCGCGCGGTGGGCGCGTTCCTGCGGGAGGTCGGCTCACTGTCTTCGCAGGAGGCCCGCCTGCGGCTCCTGGCCGCCGGGCTGGACGCCTGGGCCGCCGACAACGTGCTGTCCTACCTCGACGAACAGCGCCAGGCCTGCGGCCACGTCCCGGACGACCGCACGATCGTCGTGGAGCGTTTCCGTGACGAGCTCGGCGACTGGCGGGTCGTGGTGCACTCCCCCTTCGGGGCCCAGGTGCACGCCCCGTGGGCCCTCGCGCTCGGTGCCCGCCTCTCCGAGCGGTACGGCATGGACGCCCAGGTGATGCACGCCGACGACGGCATCGTGCTGCGCCTGCCGGACGCCGACCTGATGGGTCTGGACCTGCTCGACCAGGAGCCGGTGAGGACGGGCACCGAGTACGACGCGGACCGGGCGCCGCTGGGCGCGGCGGACGTCGTCCTCGACAAGGGGGAGGTCGACCAGGTCGTCACCGACCAGGTGGGCGGCTCGGCGCTGTTCGCGTCCCGCTTCCGCGAGTGCGCCGCCCGTGCGCTGCTGCTGCCGCGCCGCAACCCCGGTAAGCGCACCCCGCTGTGGCAGCAGCGTCAGCGTGCCTCCCAGCTGCTCCAGGTGGCGGGCGAGTTCGGCTCGTTCCCGATCGTCCTGGAGGCCGTCCGCGAATGTCTCCAGGACGTCTTCGACGTCCCCGGGCTCGTCGAGCTGATGGGCGATCTGGAGTCCCGCAAGGTGCGGCTCGTCGAGGTCACCACCCCCGAGCCGTCGCCCTTCGCCCGCTCGCTCCTGTTCGGATACGTCGCCCAGTTCCTGTACGAGGGCGATTCCCCGCTCGCCGAGCGCCGTGCGGCGGCCCTGTCGCTGGACTCGCGGCTGCTGGCCGAGCTGCTCGGCCAGGCGGAGCTGCGTGAGCTGCTCGACGCCGGGGTGCTGGCGGAGCTGGAGCGCGAGCTGCAGTGGCTCACCGAGGACCGGCGGGTCAAGGACGTGGAGGGCGTGGCCGACCTGCTGCGCGTGCTCGGACCGCTCACCGGGGCCGAGCTGGCGGAGCGGGGCGCCGAGCCGGGGTGGGCGCAGGAGCTGGTCTCGGCCCGCCGCGCGATCCGGGTCCGCGTCGCCGCCACCGAGCACTGGGCGGCGGTCGAGGACGCCGGGCGACTGCGCGACGCGCTGGGCACGGCGCTGCCGGTCGGCGTGCCGGAGGCGTTCACCGAACCGGTCAAGGACCCGTTGGGCGACCTCCTCGCGCGGTACGCGCGGACCCACGGCCCGTTCACGTCGGCCACCGCCGCGGCCCGCTTCGGGCTGGGCGTGGCGGTCACCGAGGGTGCCCTGCAGCGGCTCTCGGCGGCGGGCAGGGTCGTCCAGGGCGAGTTCCACCCGGCCGGGATCGGCCAGGAGTGGTGCGACGCGACCGTGCTGCGCAGGCTGCGCCGCCGTTCCCTGGCCGCCCTGCGACACGAACTGGAGCCGGTGCCGCCCGCCGCGCTCGCCCAGTTCCTCCCCCGCTGGCAGCACATCGGCAAGGGGCACACGCTGCGCGGCGTCGACGGCCTGGTGCGCGCCGTCGAGCAGTTGCAGGGTGCGGCCGTGCCCGCGTCCGCCCTGGAGAAGCTGGTCCTGCCTTCCCGGGTCGCGCACTACTCCCCCGCGATGCTGGACGAACTCACGGCCGCCGGAGAGGTGGTGTGGGCCGGTGCCGGTTCCCTCCCGGGAAAGGACGGCTGGGTCTCCCTGTACCTCGCGGACGCGGCCCCGCTGCTCCTGCCGCCCGCACAGCCTCTGGAGACGACCGCCCTGCACCAGTCGGTGCTGGACGCCCTCGCCGGCGGTTACGGCCTGTTCTTCCGCCAGATCGCCGACCAGGTCCGCGCCACCACCCACCCCGAGGCCACCGATCCCCAGCTGGCCGACGCCCTCTGGGATCTGGTCTGGTCCGGCCGGCTGACCAACGACACCCTCGCTCCCATGCGCTCCCTGCTGGGCTCGGGCCGTACCGCGGGCTCGACCGCCCACCGCGCGAAGCGCCCGGTGCCGCGCGGCCGCTACGGCTCGCTCACAGCAGCCGCCCGCGGTACCTCCCGCACCGGCCCACCGACCGTCGCCGGACGCTGGTCGCTGCTCCCGGACCGGGAGACCGACCCCACGGTCCGCGCCCACGCACTGGCCCGCACCCTGCTCGACCGGCACGGCGTGGTGACGCGGGGCGCCGTCTCGGCGGAGGGCGTCGAGGGTGGTTTCTCCGCGGTCTACCGCATCCTGTCCGCCTTCGAGGAGACCGGCCAGGCCCGGCGCGGCTACGTGGTCGAAGGGCTGGGGGCCGCCCAGTTCGCCATGGACGGCGCCGTGGACCGCCTCCGCGCGGCGGCCAACGCCCACGAACGGGGGGAGCCCCTCCCCGGTCCGGGCCCGGACGGCCCGGACGGCCCGGACGGCCCGGACGGCCCGGACCGGGGCGGCTCCGGTCTCCTCGACGGCGATTCCGCCCCCTTCGCCCTCCATGGCTTCGCCCCGCCCACCGACGGCTCCCGCGACCCCGTTCCCGGTCCCCGGCAGCACGGGGGGCGCCCCTCGTACGACCCCTTCGCGGGCCGCCGCACCGGCCCGGACCTCGCCCCGCGCACCGGCGTCCTGGCCGCCGCCGATCCCGCGAACGCGTACGGTGCCGCGCTGGGCTGGCCCGAGCCCCCGACGGGCGCCGGGCACAAGCCCGGCCGCAAGGCGGGCTCGCTGGTGGTGCTCGTCGACGGTGAGCTGACGCTCTACGTGGAGCGCGGCGGCAAGACGGTACTGGCCTGGCCCGCGGACCCGGACGGGGAGCCCGCCGACGACGCCCGCCTCCCGGCCGCGGCAGAAGCACTCGCGGCGGCCGCGCGCGCGGGCTCCCTCGGCACGGTCACGGTGGAGCGCCTCAACGGCGTCTCCGCCCTGACGTCCCCGCTCGGGGCGCTTCTGGAGGCCGCGGGCTTCGTCGCGACCCCCCGAGGCCTGCGCCTGCGCCCCTGACCAGCGGGCCTGCCCGCCGCACGAGAGCGTGCGACCCTTGCCCCATGCCCGAAGGAGACACCGTCTGGCAGGCCGCGCGGCGGCTGCACAGCGCCCTCGCCGGCACGGTGCTGACCCGCAGCGACCTGAGGGTCCCCAGGCTCGCCACGGCCGACCTCACCGGCCGCGCCGTCCTGGACGTCACCCCGCGCGGCAAGCACCTGCTCACCCGTGTCGAGGGCGGCCTGACCCTGCACTCGCACCTGCGGATGGACGGCTCCTGGCGGGTGTACACGCACGGGCAGCGCTGGAGCGGCGGCCCCGCCCACCAGATCCGCGCGATCCTGGGCAACACCGACCGCACCGCCGTCGGCTACCGTCTGCCCGTCCTCGAACTCCTGCGCACCACCGACGAGGACCGCGCGGTCGGCCACCTCGGCCCCGACCTCCTGGGCCCGGACTGGGACCCCGACCTGGCGCTGGCGAACCTTCTCCGGGACCCGGCCCGTCCGCTCGGCGAAGCCCTGCTGGACCAGCGCAACCTCGCCGGCATCGGCAACGTGTACAAGAACGAGCTCTGTTTCCTGCTCGGTGTCACGCCCTGGCTCCCCGTCGGTGAACTGTCCGCCGAACGCGCCGCGAGGCTGCCCGAGTCCGCCAGGAAGCTGCTGCTGCACAATCGCGACCGTCCGGTCCGCAGCACCACCGGCCGTCGCGGCCAGGACCTGTTCGTCTACGGCCGCGCGGACCGCCCCTGTCTGCGCTGCCGCACCCCGGTCCGCCGGGCCGACCAGGGCGACGGTTCCCGCGACCGTCCCACCTACTGGTGCCCCACCTGCCAGCCGGGCCCGGCCCCCGGAGCGGCCTTCACCGCCGGCCGGATTCCCCGTCCGGACGGGGGCGCGGCGATGCCGCGATGACCGCGGAGGTGGTGACCGCGGAGGTGGTGCCGGCCGGTGCGCCGGCCCCGGGCGCGGCGGCCGTGTCCGTGTTCCAGGCCCGACGCCGGCGCCCGGCCGCCAGGGCTCCTTCCGCACGCGCCTTCGGCATGCAGTGCACCGGAAGCACGCTCAGCCCCCATCCCCCGGCCGCGACCGCCGCCTCCAGCACTCCCGCCCCGGGCACGAGCAACAGCCTCGCCACGGCCCACCACCACAGCGCCCCGAGCCCCAGCGCCGCACCCCAGCGAACTGCCCGCACCCTCACGGCCCCCACCTCCGGCACCTCCAGCCGGACGCTATAGGGGCGCTCATCCGGGCAGCCAGGGCGCACCACCGGCACACGGGCGCACCGCGCCCCGCGCCGCCACAGGCCGCGTACGCCCCGTGTGCCCCGTGTGCCGCACGCCCGCCCCGCCGCTCAGCACAGCGCCCGGGGCCACGTCACCCGTTCTCGGCCTGGAACATCCAGTGCTGCTTCTCGAGATCCGCCGTCGCCGAGATGAGGATGTCCTGGCTCACCGGGTCCGGCTCGGCGGTCGCACCGACCCGCTCGCGCATCCGCTCGATCACCGCGCCCAGGGCGTCCACCATGGCGCCCACCGCGGCCGTGTCGTCGACCCAGCCCTCGGGCGTCACCCCGATGCCGCTGCCGACGGCCACCGTCGCGGCGCGCCCGTCGGGTGAGACACCCAGTGCCGCGGCGCGCTCCGCCACGGTGTCGGAGTGGGTCCGCGCGAGGGACACCACCTCGTCGAGCTGCAGGTGCACGGAGCGGAAGCGCTGCCCGACGACATTCCAGTGGATCTGCTTCGCCACCAGAGCGAGGTCCACCAGGTCGACGAGGGCTCCCTGGAGCGCCTCGGACACGGTCTTCAGGTTCTCGTCGGACAACGGGCTCTTCACGACGTACATCCGCGCCTCCAAGGCTGGTCACCGCGTGTGGATTTCTCCCTCGTTCCCTCAACCATCGCCGCCACACACCGGACCGGCAAACGCACGCAACGGGAAGCCGTGGGCAAGCGAAAACCCCGGCGGCGCCCCTCCGGTTCTTCCGGAAGGACCCCGGCCGGGGCCTCTCACACCTTCACACCGCTCAGGCGGCGACGACGTCGACCGCCTCGGCGGGCGCCTTGATGGTCACCCGCTCCGGTGGCACGCCGGCCACCGAGACGGAACCCAGCATCGGACGGACCGACGCGGGCACGGGTTCGCTGGGGGTCGCCGCAGCCGACCGGGCCAGCTCGGCGAGGGCGAGCTCGTCGCTCACTTCCCGCATGAGCTCGGACATCCGTACGTCCAGCGCGTCGCAGATCGCGGAGAGCAGCTCGGAGGAAGCCTCCTTCTGCCCCCGCTCCACCTCGGAGAGATAGCCGAGTGAGACTCGGGCGGACGAGGAGACTTCGCGCAGAGTACGGCCCTGACGTTGGCGCTGCCGACGCAGCACGTCACCCAGCAGGCGACGGAGCAGAATCATCGGTGGCTCCCTCCTCGGGCCGTGTATCCGGATCCTTCTCGCCCCACCGTACCGCCTTGCGCTGCGGCCGTGCGGGGAGCGATGTCGTTTTCACTCTGGGCTGCAAACATCAAAACCCCCCGTTTCGTTCCGTATCCTGTGCCCGCTCATTCCCGGTCTGTTCGCCCGCAAGCTCCCCGAGAAGCAGTGCGAGTACGCTCCGTACACTCTCCATACGAATTTCCGCCCGGTCGCCGTTCAATCGCAGATGCTCCACTTTTCCGCCACCGGCAAAAACGGAATCCGTCACCGACGGCCCGGACACCGCCACGTAGACCGTCCCGACGGGTTGCCCGTCCTGGGGATCCGGGCCGGCGACCCCCGTGGTCGCGATGCCCCAGTCGGCGCCCAGCGCCTTGCGGACGCCGGCCGCCATCTCGGCCGCCACCTGCGGATCCACCGCTCCGCGCTGCGCCAGCAGGGTGGCGTCGACGCCGAGCAGTTCGTGCTTCAGGTCGGTGGCGTAGGCCGTCACCGAGCCGCGGAAGACCTTCGACGCTCCGGGTACGGAGGTGATCTCCGCCGCGACCAGACCGCCGGTGAGCGACTCGGCGACGGCGAGCGTCCCACCCTTGACGGTGAGTAGTCGCACCACTTCGGCAGCCCGGGAACTCAAGCTTCCGGCTCTTTCAACGCCGCTTCGCGCTCGATGATTCCCTTCCTGCGCAGCACCATGGCTTGCCTCACATAGTCGAGTCCGGTCACGACGGTGAGCACGACGGCCGCCGCCATCACCCAGAACCGCAGGGTGGCCAGCCACCCGGTCAACGCCAGCACGTACATGCCGACAGCCACGCCCTGAGTGAGGGTCTTGAGCTTGCCCCCGCGACTTGCCGGGATCACGCCGTGGCGGATGACCAGGAAACGCAGCAGGGTGACGCCGAGTTCCCGGCCGAGGATGACGCCGGTGACCCACCAGGGGAGGTCGCCCAGCGCGGAGAGGCAGATCAGCGCCGCTCCCATGATCGCCTTGTCGGCGATGGGGTCGGCGATCTTGCCGAAGTCGGTGACGAGGTCGTAGGCGCGCGCCAGATGGCCGTCGAACAGGTCGGTGATCATGGCGACGGCGAAGGCCGCCCATGCGAACGCGCGCCAGGCCGGGTCGTACCCGCCGTCGGCGAGCATGAGGGCGACGAATGCCGGTACGAGCACCAGCCGGAGCATGGTGAGCAGGTTGGCGACGTTCCAGACGCTGGCCTGGTTCACGGCCGCCGCCGTGATCTTCCCGCCCCGTGCCGACTGCCCGTCACGGTCACGGTCGTCGTTGCCGGGGCCATTGCCGTTGCCGCCTGGGACACGGTCGGTCATGCCGCCGGAAACCGAGGTCCGGGAGGCGTCACCGCCCGCGGTCCCACCGGCCCTCGGACGGCCCGCCGAACTCGCCGACGCCCTCCTCGCGCCGGAGGGGCCTCCCGCCGCGGACGCCGGGACACCCGTCATCTGCCAGCCTCCTGACTCAACGCGGGCGAACCCTGGAAGAGCGGCTCGGCCACCAGGTCGACACCTTCCGTGCCGACGACCTTCGCCTCGACCATACGGCCCGGTCGCAGACCCGTGCCGCTCGTGAGCAGCACCTGGCCGTCCGTCTCGGGGGCCTGGTGCGCCGCCCGCCCGTACACGCCCTCCTCGTCGTCGACGGACTCCACCAGCACGTGTACGGTCTCGCCGACCCGTTCCTCGGCTCGCTGCGAGACGAGTTCCTCGGCCATCCGGGAGACGTGCGCCAGCCGCTCGGCGACGACGTCCTCGTCCAGCTTGTGCTCGTACGTCGCCGCTTCGGTGCCCTCCTCGTCGGAGTAACCGAAGACACCGATGGCGTCCAGCCGGGCGTGGTTCAGGAACCGCTCGAGCTCGGCGAGGTCGGCCTCGGACTCGCCGGGGAAGCCGACGATGAAGTTGGAGCGCACACCGGCCTGCGGCGCCTTGCTCCGGATGGTGTCGAGGAGCTCCAGGAAGCGGTCGGTGTCGCCGAAGCGGCGCATCGCGCGCAGCACGTCGGGCGCGGAGTGCTGGAAGGACAGGTCGAAGTACGGGACGACCCCCGGCGTGGAGGTCAGTACGTCGATCAGGCCGGGGCGCATCTCGGCGGGCTGGAGGTAGCTGACGCGGACCCGCTCGATGCCGTCGACCTCGGCGAGCTCGGGCAGCAGGGACTCCAGGAGGCGGATGTCGCCGAGGTCCTTGCCGTAGGAGGTGTTGTTCTCGGAGACCAGCATGATCTCCTTCACGCCCTGCTCGGCCAGCCACCGCGTCTCGTTCAGCACGTCGCTCGGGCGGCGCGAGATGAAGGAGCCGCGGAAGGACGGGATGGCGCAGAAGGAGCAGCGCCGGTCACAGCCGGAGGCGAGCTTCACCGAGGCGACCGGGGTGCCGTCCAGCCGGCGCCTCAGGGGCGCGCGGGGTCCGGAAGCCGGGGCGACGCCGTCGGGGAGGTCCACTGGGCCGTGCCCCGGGAGCGCGACGGACGTGGCGGACTCCTGGCGCTCGGCGGGGCTGATCGGCAGCAGCTTGCGCCGGTCGCGGGGGGTGTGGGAGGCGTGGATGCCGCCGTTGAGGATGGTCTGGAGACGGTCCGAGATGTCGGTGTAGTCGTCGAAGCCGAGCACGCCGTCGGCCTCGGGGAGCGCCTCGGCCAGTTCCTTGCCGTACCGCTCGGCCATGCAGCCCACCGCCACCACGGCCTGTGTTCTTCCGTGACCCTTGAGGTCGTTGGCCTCCAGGAGGGCGTCGACGGAGTCCTTCTTGGCGGCTTCGACGAAGCCGCAGGTGTTCACGACGGCGACGTCCGCTTCTCCGGCGTCCTCCACGAGCTGCCAGCCGTCCGCCTCCAAACGGCCTGCGAGCTCCTCCGAGTCCACCTCGTTACGGGCGCAGCCAAGGGTGACGAGTGCGACGGTGCGGCGTTCAGGCATGGGCTCAAGACTACTTCGTCCCGCCGGCACCCCTCATCGACGGGGTTGGCCGATCCGGGCCGACCCCGCCGACGGGGCATCGTCCGCATCCGGCTATCCGGCCTGCGGGTCGCCCTTCGTGTACGTGAGGCGCTCCACGGCCCCCGGCTGCCAGTCGTCCTCGATCTTCTTGCCGTTGACGAAGAGGTCGATCGCGCCGGCGTCGCCGAGCACCAGGTTGATCTTCGTGCTGTCCTGGAAGGTCTTGGAGTCGCCCTGCTTGAGCAGCCCGTCGAAGAGCAGCCGACCGCTGTGGTCCTTGGCGGAGATCCAGCTACGCCCGTCGGGGGCGCTCACCTTGACGGTCACCTTGTCCTGCGGCGCGGCCGCGATGGCGCTGTCCGAGGGTTCCGGCTCGGGGGCGGCGGGCTTCTCGGACGTGGGGGTGGGCGAGGCGGACGCGCTGGGGGTGGCACCGTCGGCGACGTTCCCCTTGCCGCCGTCGTCTCCGCCCTTGACCATGGTGAATCCGACGAAGCCGACCACGACGACGATCGCGGCGACCATGGCCGCGGTCCAGTTGGGGCCGCGCCGCTCCGGGCGGATGCGTTCCGCCTCGAACAGGGGGGCGGCCGGGGTGGGGGCCGGGCGGCCTCCGTGCTCGGCCTCGTACTGGGCGATCAGCGGGTCGGGGTCGAGCTGCACGGCCCTGGCCAGGCTCCGGATGTGCCCGCGCGCGTAGACGTCGCCGCCGCAGGGCTCGAAGTCGTCTGCCTCGATGGCGCGCACGATGGCGATACGGACCCGGGTGGCGGTGGTGACGTCGTCGACGGTGAGGCCGGCGGCGATGCGTGCCTGCTGCAGCACACGGCCGACGGAGGGGCGGGCTTCCTCGGATACGTCTTCGAACGGACGCTCGTCTTCAGGAGAGTTGCCGATGGACACGGGGGCGCCTTTCGAGCGTGTAGCCACCTGTGCTGGAGGTTCAGTCTAGGGGGATGACAAAAGGGTGGGGCAACCGGGCGGTAGGACTTTGTACGCCATCGGAATGGCCCGACATGCCGATGGTGGACCTGCGGTTTGGCACTTCCCTCACGTTGACGTACGCCGAAGGGAAACGGTTGCGCGGTGATCCCTCACGGGTGGGTCACGATCCGCCGTCCGGCTGCCGCGGAGCAACGGCCGCGTCCCTCCTACCCTTCAGACTCCCCCCGGATCAGCGCGAGCACTCCATCCAGCTCTTCGGCCTTCACAAGAACGTCACGCGCCTTCGAACCCTCGCTCGGCCCGACGATGTTCCGGGACTCCATGAGGTCCATGAGCCGGCCGGCCTTGGCGAAGCCGACGCGCAGCTTGCGCTGGAGCATGGACGTCGACCCGAACTGGGTGGAGACGACCAGTTCGGCCGCCTGGCACAGCAGGTCGAGGTCGTCGCCGATGTCCTCGTCGATCTCCTTCTTCTGCTTGGTCCCGACGACGACGTCCTCGCGGAAGACGGGCGCCATCTGGTCCTTGCAGTGCTGGACGACGGCCGAGACCTCCTCCTCGGTCACGAACGCGCCCTGCATGCGCGTGGGTTTGTTCGCGCCCATCGGAAGGAACAGCCCGTCGCCCTTGCCGATCAGCTTCTCGGCACCGGGCTGGTCGAGGATGACCCGCGAGTCCGCGAGCGAGGAGGTGGCGAACGCGAGCCGGGAGGGCACGTTGGCCTTGATCAGACCGGTGACGACGTCGACCGAGGGACGCTGCGTGGCGAGCACCAGGTGGATGCCGGCCGCCCGCGCGAGCTGCGTGATGCGCACGATGGCGTCCTCGACGTCGCGCGGGGCGACCATCATCAGGTCGGCCAGCTCGTCGACGATCACCAGCAGGTAGGGGTACGGCTGGAGCTCCCGCTCGCTGCCCTCGGGTGGTTTGGCCTTGCCCTCGCGCACCGCGCGGTTGAAGTCGTCGATGTGCCGGTAGCCGTAGGCGGCGAGGTCGTCGTAGCGCAGATCCATCTCGCGTACGACCCACTGGAGCGCCTCGGCGGCCCGCTTGGGGTTGGTGATGATCGGTGTGATCAGGTGCGGGATGCCCTCGTAGGCGGTGAGTTCCACGCGCTTGGGGTCGACCAGGATCATCCGGACGTCCTCCGGGGTCGCCCGCATCATGACCGAGGTGATCAGGCAGTTGATGCAGGACGACTTGCCGGAGCCGGTGGCGCCGGCGACCAGCATGTGCGGCATCTTCGCCAGCGAGTCCATCACGTAGCCGCCTTCGACGTCCTTGCCGAAGGCGACCAGCATCGGATCGTCGTCCTCGGCGGACTCCGCGAGGCGCAGCACGTCACCGAGGTTGACCATCTCCCGGTCGGTGTTGGGGATCTCGATGCCGACCGCGGACTTGCCCGGGATCGGGCTGATGATCCGCACGTCCGGGCTGGCCACGGCGTACGCGATGTTCTTGGTCAGCGCGGTCACCCGCTCGACCTTCACGGCCGGGCCGAGTTCCACGACATAGCGGGTGACCGTCGGGCCGCGGGTGAAGCCGGTGACGGCGGCGTCCACCTTGAACTCGGTGAAGACCTTCCGCAGGGCTTCGACTATGGCGTCGTTGGCCGCGCTGCGCGCCTTGCCCGGACCGCCGCGGGTGAGCAGGTCGAGCGAGGGCAGCGAGTAGGTGATGTCACCGGAGAGCTGGAGCTGCTCCGCGCGGGCGGGCAGGTCTCGGGGTTCGACGGGCGGCGCCTTCGTCATGTCCAGGACCCCCGCCTCGGGCCTCTCCTGCCTCGGCTCGTCCTCCCTCGGCTTCTCCTGCCGGGGACGGGCGGCCGGAACCGGTGTCGGCGTGGTCGGCTCGCGGTCCCCCACGCGTACGCCCTGGGTGAGGTCGGCGACGATCGGCGAGGGCGGCATCCCGTGCAGTACGGCACCGTCGAGCGCGGCGGCGGCAGCGGCGGCCACGTCCACGGCGTCCATCGGCCGGTTCGTGTCGGGCTGCGGCACCGCGGACCGGCGCGGGCGGGAGCGTCGCCGGGAGAGCGCTTCCCGCTCCGCGCTGTCGGGGATGTCGGGGCCGTACTCCTGGGGCGCCCGTCCGCGGCCGCGGCGGCTCCCGGGCAACGCCTCGCGCCACTGCTCCTCGTAGCGCTCGTCGTCATCGCCGTACTCGCCGTACTCCTCCGGCGTCCGGTCGTGGACGAGCCCCAGCTTGGTGCCGAGCAGCCGCAGCCGCTGCGGGACGGCGTTGACCGGGGTGGCCGTGACGACCAGCAGACCGAAGACGGTGAGCAGGACCAGCAGGGGCACGGCGAGCACATCGGTCACGGTGTACGACAGCGGTGTGGACACGCCCCAGCCGATGAGCCCGCCGGCGTCCCGCACGGCGTGCATGCCGTCGCTGCGGGCGGGCGAGCCGCAGGCGATGTGGATCTGTCCGAGCACCCCGATGAGGAGGGCCGACAGGCCGATGACGATGCGGCCGTTGGCCTCCGGCTTCTCCGGGTGCCGGATGATGCGCACGGCGACGACCCCGACCAGGATCGGCACCAGCAGGTCGAGCCGACCGAAGGCACCGGTGACCAGGATCTCCACGAGGTCGCCCACGGGCCCCTCGAGGTCGGCCCAGGTGCCCGCGGCGACGACGAGTCCGATGCCGAGCAGCAGCAGCGCGAGGCCGTCCTTGCGGTGGGCGGGGTCGAGGTTCCTGGCGCCCTGCCCTATACCGCGGAAGACCGCCCCGACGGCGTGCGCCAGGCCGAGCCACAAGGCGCGCACCAGGCGGTAGACGCCGCCCGTCGGGCTGGGAGCCGGTTTGGGCGCGGGTTTCCTCGCCGCGGCCTTCTTGGCCGTAGTGGCTTTCCTGGCCGTGGTCTTCTTCGCGGGCGGCTTCCTGGCAGCGGCCTTCTTCGCCGGAGCCTTCGCGGAAGCAGCCGCCTTCTTCGCGGGTGGCTTCTTGGCGGCGGAGGGACGTGAGGCCATGGGGGTGAGGTTACCGGTGGAGACGCCTGTGGACACGCGTGCCAGATGCTTCACCCGTTCGTGTCGCTTCGACGGAGGCGCCGAACTGACGCCGCCTCACCCCGGGGCCGCGCCGGGCGGGCGGCAAGAGCCGTGCCCTGCCGGTCAGTTCTGCGACGGTACAGGCGACGCGGGGCCCGTGCCCGGCTCCAGCGCGTCCAACGCGCGCCGCAACCCCGTGAGCTTGCGCTCCAGGTGGGCCGCCGTGGCCACCGCGGCAGCGTCGGTCGATTCGTCGTTGAGCTGCTTGGTCAGGGCCTCGGCCTGTTCCTCGACAGCCGCGAGCCGCGCGGAGAGTTCGGCGAGCAGGCCGACGGGTTCCTTCTGTTCCCCGGCCTCCTTCTCGTCGCCCTCCAACTGGAGTCGCAGCAGCCCCGCCTGCTCCCTCAGCTGGCAGTTCTTCATGTACAGATCGACGAACACCGAGACCTTCGCGCGCAGCACCCACGGGTCGAACGGCTTGGAGATGTAGTCGACCGCACCTGCCGCGTAGCCGCGGAAGGTGTGGTGCGGGCCGTGGTTGATCGCGGTGAGGAAGATGATCGGGATGTCCCGGGTCCGCTCCCGCCGCTTGATGTGCGCCGCGGTCTCGAAGCCGTCCATGCCCGGCATCTGGACATCCAGCAGGATGACCGCGAAATCATCCGTGAGCAGTGCCTTGAGCGCTTCCTCCCCGGACGATGCCCGTACCAGCGTCTGATCGAGCGCCGAGAGGATCGCCTCCAGCGCCAGCAGATTCTCCGGCCGGTCATCGACCAGGAGGATCTTGGCCTTCTGCACCATGGCCCGCCCTCCTCGCCCCGGCTTGGGGCCTCCCCTGTCCGCAGGACCTGGATGGACACCGGCGGGTGCCGCCCCAGGGGACGACTCCCTTGCGCCGCCCGTCCTTGTGCCGGTCATCGTAGCCGCACCCCGCCTGTCGCCACACCCTGTCACCGTGATGTCACTGTGCACGTAGCGAAAACGCGGCAGGAGACCAGAAGGTTCCCCGGATCACGTACTTCTACACAACTTCGCGCACACCAAGACAACGATTCCCCGTGCGCGGCGAAGCCTTCCACCACCATCGCACGCCGAGGGGGCGCCGCCCACGCGCCCCCTCCTCCCGTGGTGTCGCCCTCAGGCCCCCCTCATCCACTCCTGCATCACCGACAGCAGGTGATCGGGGTCGACGGGCTTCGTCACGTAGTCGGAGGCTCCCGACTCGATCGCCTTCTCACGGTCGCCCTTCATCGCCTTCGCGGTGAGCGCGATGATCGGGAGCCCCGCGAACTGCGGCATCCGACGGATCGCCGTCGTCGTCGCGTAACCGTCCATCTCGGGCATCATGATGTCCATCAGGACGACCGCCACGTCGTCGTGCTGCTCCAGCACCTCGATGCCCTCGCGGCCGTTCTCCGCGTACAGCACGGAGAGGCCGTGCTGCTCCAGGACGCTGGTCAGCGCGAACACGTTGCGGATGTCGTCGTCGACGATGAGCACCTTCTGCCCGCCGAACCGGATACCGCGGTGCGACCGGGCCGCCGGCTCCTGTTCCTGCTCCGTGCCGGCCCCCTGCTCGGAGGCCTGCGGCGTGGGTCCCCGGTCCAGCTGGGGCAGCGGCCTGCGGCGCCGCCGGAACAGCGCGGCCGGACCGTTCTGGGTCTCCCGGTACGACGTCACCTCGACCGGTGTCGCGACCGCCGGGTCGGCGGACGCCGCCGACGCCGCCGGACCGCCGCTCTCCAACGTCGGCATGGACTGCTGGTAACCGTGCGGGGGCAACTCGCTCGGGTACAGCGGGAGATACAGCGTGAACGTGGAGCCGCGGCCCGGTTCGCTCTGCGCGTGGATCTCACCGCCGAGCAGTTGCGCGATCTCCCTCGAGATGGACAGACCGAGCCCCGTACCGCCGTACTTGCGGCTGGTCGTGCCGTCCGCCTGCTTGAACGCCTCGAAGATCACCCGCATCTTGCTGGAGGCGATCCCGATGCCCGTGTCGGACACCGAGAACGCGATCAGGTCGGCGTCCGGGTCGGTCAGCGAACCGGCCTCCAGCAACTGCTCCCGGATGGCCTGCGGAACGTCGTCCCGGGCCGGCCGGATGACCAGCTCGACCGAGCCGGAGTCGGTGAACTTCACCGCGTTCGACAGCAGGTTGCGCAGCACCTGGAGCAGTCGCTGCTCGTCGGTGTGCAGCGTGGCCGGCAGCTCCGGGGAGACCCTGACCGACAGGTCCAGGCCCTTCTCCGCGGTCAGCGGCCGGAAGGTGGCCTCCACGTAGTCCACGAGCTGGACGAGCGCGATACGCGTCGGGGAGACGTCCATCTTGCCCGCCTCGACCTTCGACAGGTCGAGGATGTCGTTGATCAGCTGCAGCAGGTCGGAGCCCGCACCGTGGATGGTCTCGGCGAACTCGACCTGCTTCGGGGAGAGGTTCCCCTCGGCGTTGTCGGCGAGCAGCTTGGCCAGGATCAGCAGGGAGTTGAGCGGCGTCCGCAGCTCGTGCGACATGTTGGCCAGGAACTCGCTCTTGTAGCGCATGGAGACCGCGAGTTGCTCGGCGCGCTCCTCCAGGACCTGCCGTGCCTCCTCGATCTCGGTGTTCTTCACCTCGATGTCGCGGTTCTGCCGCGCCAACAGCTCGGCCTTTTCCTCCAGTTCGGCGTTGGACGCCTGCAGCGCCTTCTGCCGCTGCTCCAACTCAGCCGAGCGTTCACGGAGTTGTTCGGTCAGCTCCTGCGACTGAGCCAGCAGCAGCTCCGTCTTGGTGTTCACCGAGATGGTGTTGACGCTCGTCGCGATCATCTCGGCGATCTGGTTCAGGAAGTCCTTCTGGATGTGCGTGAACGGAGTGAAGGAGGCCAGTTCGATGACGCCCAGCACGGTCCCCTCGAACAGCACCGGAAGCACGATCACCTGGGCCGGCGGTGCCTCCCCGAGCCCCGAGGAGATCTTCAGGTAGCCGCTGGGCGCGTTCTCCACCAGAATCGTGCGCTTCTCGATGGCGGCCGTCCCGATGAGCCCCTCACCGGGCCGGAAAGACGTCGGCATGGAGCCCAGCGAGTAACCGTACGAACCGAGCATGCGCAGCTCGTACTGGTCGTCCTCGGTGACGCTCACGTCCTCCCCGTCGACCAGCGGCATCGAGAGGAAGAACGCGCCGTGCTGCGCGGAGACCACGGGCGTCAGCTCGCTCATGATCAGCGAGGCCACGTCCTCCAGGTCCCGGCGGCCCTGCATCAGCGCGGAGATGCGGGCCAGATTGCCCTTCAGCCAGTCCTGCTGCTTGTTGGCGATCGTGGTGTCGCGCAGGTTGGCGATCATCTTGTTGATGTTGTCCTGGAGTTCCTGGATCTCCCCGGACGCGTCCACGTCGATCTTCAGGTTCAGGTCGCCGCGGGTCACCGCGGTCGCCACGCGGGCGATGGCCCGCACCTGCCGGGTCAGGTTCCCGGCCATCTCGTTCACGGACTCGGTCAGGTCCCGCCAGGTGCCGTCGACGTCCCGCACACGTGCCTGACCGCCGAGCTGCCCCTCGGTGCCCACCTCGCGCGCCACCCGCGTGACCTCCTCGGCGAACGAGGACAGCTGGTCCACCATCGTGTTGATGGTGGTCTTCAGCTCGAGGATCTCGCCCCGCGCGTCGATGTCGATCTTCTTCGTCAGGTCACCCTTGGCGATGGCCGTGGTCACCATGGCGATGTTGCGCACCTGACCGGTCAGGTTGGACGCCATCCCGTTCACCGACTCGGTGAGGTCCTTCCACGTACCGGCCACACCCGGCACGTGCGCCTGACCGCCGAGGATGCCGTCCGTACCCACCTCGCGGGCCACCTTGGTGACCTGCTCGGCGAACGAACTCAGCGTCCGCACCATGATGTTGATGGTGTCGGCGAGCTGCGCCAGCTCACCGCGCGCCTCGATGGTGACCTGTCGCGTCAGGTCACCGCTGGCGACCGCGGCGGAGACCTCGGAGATGTTCCGCACCTGGGTGGTGAGGTTCTTGGCCATCAGGTTGACGTTGTCGCTCAGGTCCTTCCAGATGCCCGTGACCCCGGGCACGTGGGCCTGGCCGCCGAGGATGCCCTCGGTGCCCACCTCACGCGCCACCCTGGTCACCTGCTCGGCGAAGCTCGACAGCTGGTCCACCATCGTGTTGACGGTGGTGACGAGCTCGAGGATCTCGCCCTTGGCGTCGACGGTGATCTTCTTCGACAGATCGCCCCGGGCCACCGCGGTGGTGACCTCGGCGATGTTGCGCACCTGGAGGGTCAGGTTGTTCGCCATGCCGTTCACCGACTGGGTGAGGTCCTTCCAGGTGCCGGAGACGCCCTGCACCTCGGCCTGGCCGCCGAGCTGGCCCTCGGTGCCCACCTCCCGGGCCACCCGCGTGACTTCCTCGGCGAACGACGACAGCTGGTCCACCATCGTGTTCAGGGTGTTCTTCAGCTCCAGGATCTCGCCGCGCGCGTCCACGGTGATCTTCTGCGACAGGTCGCCCCGGGCCACCGCCGTCGCCACCTGGGCGATGTTCCTCACCTGCGCGGTGAGATTGCCGGCCATGCCGTTCACGGAGTCGGTGAGGTCGCGCCACACCCCGGCGACACCGGGCACCTGCGCCTGGCCTCCGAGCCGGCCTTCCGTACCCACCTCCCGGGCCACCCGCGTGACCTGGTCGGCGAAGCTCGACAGCTGGTCCACCATCGTGTTGACGGTGTTCTTCAGCTCCAGGATCTCGCCGCGCGCGTCCACGGTGATCTTCTGCGACAGGTCGCCCCGGGCCACCGCCGTCGTGACCTGGGCGATGTTGCGCACCTGGCCGGTCAGATTGGACGCCATCGAGTTGACGGAGTCGGTGAGTTCCTTCCAGGTGCCCGACACGCCGTCCACGCGGGCCTGACCGCCCAGGCGGCCCTCCGTGCCCACGTCCCGGGCCATGCGCGTGACCTGGTCGGCGAAGCTCGACAGCTGGTCCACCATCGTGTTGACGGTGTTCTTCAGCTGAAGCATCTCGCCGGAGACATCGACGGTGACCTTCTGCGACAGGTCACCGTTGGCCACCGCCGTCGTGACCTGGGCGATGTTCCTCACCTGACCGGTGAGGTTGCGGAACGCGGTGTTGACGGAGTCCGTCAGGTCCTTCCAGGTACCCGCCGCCCCCGGCACCTGCGCCTGACCGCCCAGCTCACCCTCGACACCGACCTCGCGCGCCACCCGCGTGACCTCGGCGCCGAAGGAGGACAGCTGGTCCACCATCGTGTTGACGGTGTTCTTCAGCTCCAGCATCTCGCCGGCCACGTCCACGGTGACCTTCTGCGACAGGTCACCGTTGGCCACCGCCGTCGTCACGGCGGCGATGTCCCTCACCTGGGTGGTCAGGTTCCGGAACACGGTGTTGACGGAGTCCGTCAGGTCCTTCCAGGTACCGGCGGCGCCCGGCACGTTCGCCTGACCGCCCAACTGTCCCTCGGCCCCGACCTCGTTGGCGACCCGGGTCACCTCGTCCGCGAAGATCCGCAGCGTCTCGGTCATCTGGTTGATCGTCTCGGCGAGCTGAGCGACCTCGCCGCGCGCCGGTACGGTCACCTTCCGCGACAGGTCGCCGTTGGCGACGGCGGTCGTCACCTCCGCGATCCCGCGCACCTGGGCCGTCAGGTTCCCGGCCATGGTGTTCACCGAATCGGTGAGTTCCTTCCACACGCCGTCCACCCCGGGCACCTGTGCCTGCCCGCCCAGCGCGCCCTCGGTGCCCACCTCGCGCGCGACGCGCGTCACCTCGGAGGAGAACGCCGAGAGCTGGTCCACCATCGTGTTGACGGTGTTCTTCAGCTCCAGCATCTCGCCTTCGACGTGCACGGTGACCTTGCGTGACAGGTCGCCGCGGGCGACCGCCGTCGTCACCAGCGCGATGTCGCGCACCTGCGCCGTCAGCCGCTCCGCCATGGTGTTGACCGAGTCCGTGAGGTCCTTCCACGAACCGGACATGCCGCGCACCCGGGCCTGACCGCCCAGCTTGCCCTCGGTACCGACCTCGCTGGCCACGCGGGTGACCTCGTCGGTGAAGCTCGACAGCTGGTCGACCAGGTTGTTGACGGTACGGCCGACCTTCAGGAACTCTCCGCGCAGCGGCTGCCCCGATCCGTCGGTGACCTGCGTCCGCAACTCCATCCGCGGCGACAGATCACCCTCGGCCACCGCCGACAGCACCCGGCTGACCTCGGAAACGGGCCGTGCCAAATCGTCCACCAGCGCGTTCGAGTTGTCGATCGCGGTCGACCAGGAGCCCTCGCAGGGCCCCGTCTCCAGGCGCTCGGTGAGCTTCCCCTCACGCCCCACCATGCGCCGCACCCGCGCCAGTTCACCCGTCAGATGAAGATTGCGGTCGGCCACCTCGTTGAAAACCGCGGCGATCTCCGACATCGGGCCGTCACCGGACACCGTGAGCCGCTTGCGGAAGTTGCCGTCCCGCATCGCCACCAGAGCCGCCATCAAACGGTTCAGGGCCGCCGAGTCCACCTCGGTGGTCCCGCCTCGCGCCCTGCCCTGCCCACTCAGGGACCGTCCGCCCTTCGCGCGCGTGTTCGTGCCCCGCGTCGCTGCGCCAGACTCCACTGTGTCCCTCCCGCAGGGGTCGACCGTTACTGCTTGTGCTCGGGCACACCGCACGGCGCGACCGTGAAAGCTGTTTCTGCTGTTTACTCTGCTTACTCGTGCATGTTCCCGTACTGCCGCGATACCTGCCCGGCCGACCGGGGTGCCACCCGGGGCCACTGCCCGCCCGGCACGGAAGACACCCCGCCCGTCCTGACCTTCGCAACAACAAGCCTGCCCAGTGTTTCACCCCCACCGAACCAGGCCATAACAGTTCGGCAGCTTCGCACACCGTCCGCACAGCTTCCGAGCGTCGGACACCTCCGGACGGAAACACCGCAGACCGGTATCCGCTCGGACCGCGAAGGTAAGTAACCTTGCATGCGGCTGTCCAGCCACGCCGGTCCGTCCGGCCCGGGCGATGGCCGGCACGGAGTCGAGCGGGCATCGGAGGGCGGCCGCACACATGACCACCGGACTGATCCCGGGGGACCAGCCCCCGGACCCACGGCCGACGAACGGCCTGCCGCACCAGCGGGACGAACCGGTCGGCTGTGGAACCATGCTCGCAGAGAACCGGTCGAGGAGTTCTGTGATCACCGCGCGCGCGGCCGCCAGCTTCGAGCCCGTCGGGCGCTCGGTCGCGAGCGCCCGCGCCTTCGTCCGCGACACCCTCCAGGGATGGGGGTTCGCCGACGTCATCGACGACGCCGTGGTCCTCACCAGTGAGCTCGTCACCAACGCCGTGGTCCACGCCGGCACCTCCGCCGACCTCCTGTGCCTGCGCAGCGACGACGGCGTACGGATCGAGGTGGCCGACCGGTATCCGGAACGCGAAGTGCCGCTCCAGGGCTCGGCCGCCACCATGGGCAGCCCCGACCGCGAGGGCGGACGCGGCCTCCAGCTCTGCGCGGCCCTGGCCGACCGCTGGGGCGTGGAGTACAGCCCCACCTACAAGACCGTCTGGTTCCAACTCGACATTCCCGAGCGCCCGGTGGGCACCCGCGCGGCCGGTCCGGCACTGCCGTCCGACCTCCTGCCCATCGCCGACACCCGGGTCCGCGTCGCCGTCGTGCAGATCGACCGGATCGGCGCCATCTCCTCCTGGAACGAAGACGCGGAAGAACTCTTCGGATACAGAGCCGACCAGGTCACCGGCAAGCCGCTCACCGATCTCGCGGCCTGGCCGCACACTCCCGGCACCGGCACCGGCATCGCGGAGGCGCTCCAGCTCTCCCGCTGGGAAGGCAGCTACGGCATAAGGGACGCCCACGGCCGAGTGACCCCCGTCTACGCCTCCCACCTGCGCGTCCGCGACGCGGACGGCGATCCGTCCACCGTGTGCCTCCTCGTCAGGGACCACGAACGGGCCGTCCTGCAGACCCCGTTGCGGGCCCCCGCCTCCGACACCTCAGAGAACCAGAGCACCGACCCCTTCGAGGTGTTCATCGGCTCACCCGCCCCCGACGACCTCGACAGCCTCCTCCAGCGCACGGTGGAACGCGCCCGCGACATGCTCGACGGCGACTCCGCCTTCCTCCTGCTCGCCACCGACGACGAGACCGAACTCGAGGTACGCGCCTCCACCGGCCTGCCCTCCGCCCGACAGCGCTTCGCCCGCGTCCCGGTGGAGGCCGGCT
This sequence comes from Streptomyces sp. M2CJ-2, assembly GCF_016757295.1. Classification (NCBI taxonomy): domain Bacteria; kingdom Bacillati; phylum Actinomycetota; class Actinomycetes; order Kitasatosporales; family Streptomycetaceae; genus Streptomyces; species Streptomyces sp. M2CJ-2. Next base: position 144,325 of record NZ_JAESIF010000012.1, read on the forward strand.
CCGGCCGCTACGGCTCCGCCCGGATGCCGTCCGTCCACGACGACCTCGCGGCCCTGCCCGGCGCGGTCCCCCTCCTCAACGGCACCGGCATGCGCTCGGTCGTCACCGTCCCGCTCAAGGTCGAGGGCCGCCTCACCGGCTCTCTCGGCGTCGCCGCGGAGGGAGCAGGCAGATACTCCAACGAGGAGGCGCTACGCCTCCAGTTCGCCGCCGACCGCATCGCCCTGGCCGTCGAGTCGGCCCGCCTGGGCGAGCTGGAACGACTGCGCCGCGGCTCACTGAGCTTCCTCGTCGAGGCCTCCGACCTGCTGGCCGGCACCCTGGACCGCGATCAGACCCTGGCGCTCATGGCCCAGATGACCGTTCCCACCCTGGCCACCTGGTGCGCCGTCTACACGATCGCCGACCAGGCCTCCGAGCCGTATCTCTCCTACGTCCTGCACGAGGACGAGGAACTCATCGACGGCATCAAGTCCCTGCTCTCGAAGATGCCCCCGCCCGACCCGGTCCCCACCCCCGGCGCCCGCGTGTGGTCGGCGCCCGGCGAGGTGGCCCATCAGGCGGCCCTGCGCACCTCCATGCGCAGCCTCGGCCTGAGCGGCGGCCCGAGCACCCAGGTCACCCCCGGCATCGGCCCCACCCTCACCACGGCCGCCGCGGTGGGCGGCGAGACGGTGGTCCTCCCCCTGGTCGCCCGCAACCGCGTCATCGGCATGCTGACGCTCGGCAAACCGACCGACGAACACTTCCGGCAGGAGATCCTGGAACTCGCCGAGGACCTCTCCCGCAGAGCCGCTCTGGCCCTGGACAACGCCCGCCTCTACTCAGAGCGCACGGCCATCAGCCAGTCCCTCCAACGCAGCCTCCTGCCGCCGGAACTCCCCGTGATCGACGGCGTCGAGGTCGAGGTCATCTACCGCGCGGCCGGCGAGGGCAACGAGGTCGGCGGCGACTTCTACGACCTGTTCCCGATCAGCGACGGCGCCTACGGCTTCGCCATCGGCGACGTCTGCGGTACGGGCCCGAACGCCGCGGCCGTCACCGGGCTGGCCCGGCACGCCCTGAGGCTGCTGGCCCGCGAGGGCCTCAGCGGCCCGGCGGTCCTCGAGCGCCTGAACTCCGCCATCCTCGACGAGGGCGCCCGCAGCCGCTTCCTCACCCTCCTGTACGGCGAGCTGCGCCCGCAGGAGGACGGCAGCGCGGAGTTGAAGGTGGTCTGCGCGGGCCACCCCCTCCCGCTGCGCCTGCGCCAGGACGGCACCGTGGAACCCGCCGCCGAACCGCAGCCCCTCCTCGGCGTCCTCGAGGACCTGGATCTGTACGAGCAGACGGTCACCCTCGACCCGGGCGACGTCCTGCTGTGCGTCACCGACGGTGTCACCGAGCGCCGTGAGGGTCTGAACATGCTGGGCGACGACGGCCTCACCGAGGTCCTGACGACCTGCACGGGCCTCACCGCGGGCGCGGTCGCCGCCCGCATCATGCGCGCCGTGGAACGCTTCGCCTCCGACGCACCTTCCGACGACATGGCGATCCTCGCCATGCGCGTACCGGGCCTCCACCAGGACTGAGAGCCAGGGCATGAGAAAGGCCCCGCCCGGGAGGGCGGGGCCTTTCTGTCGGAGCCCCCAAACGGAATCGAACCGTTGACCTTCTCCTTACCATGGAGACGCTCTGCCGACTGAGCTATAGGGGCCTGTTACCGCTCTGCGGTTTCCCGCGGTGGCAACGGAATAGATCATACCCTGACCGGCCCTGTGCTCCCAACCACGATTCAGAGAGCCGGCTGGAGCAACCCGCCCAGCGCGTTGCAGGCCGACGCCACACGCTGCATGTCCCGCTTGGTCAGCGAGGCGTCCACAGGCAGGGCCAGCGTCTCGTCGACGGCCCGCTCGGTCTCGGGCAGAGACACGCACCGCCGGAACCCGGGCAGCCGGTGCACGGGCGTCTTCACCGGCACCCTGCACTCAACCCCCTTGGCCCGTACGGCTTGTGCAAAAGCATCCCGGTCCGGGCGACCGTTCCCGGGCACTCGCACGACGTACTGCTGGTAGGTGTGCCCGTCACCACCGTCGGGCGTGCGAACACCCCGCAGTTTCGCATCGAGGTAGGCCGCCCGCGCCCTGCGCCGAGCGATTTCGTCGTACGACCCCTCGGACTCCCCGCGCTCCAGTATCAGCAGGCCGTGCCGCTGCCCGAGGGTGTGCAACCGGGCGATGTCGGCCTGCCTGCCGAAGCGGTGGACGGCAACAACGGCTGCCGTCCGCGGAGTTATGGCTGCTTCCACAGCAGCCGGCGCGAGGCAGTAAGTCACCGGATCTATCTCGGCGAACACCGGCAACGCGCCTGCAAGGGTGACAGCCTCGACGACTTCCACGTTCCCGAAGGCGGACACGACCACCTCGTCACCGACTCCGACACCGGCGGCCCTGAGCAGTGCAGCAGTACCCATGGGATGGATGTTCGTGGCACAACGTGAACTTCAAGTGACGCAGAACAAAAAAGGGTTGGACCCAGAACCGAAGTCCTGGGTCCAACCCTGTCACAATTTGTTCGGCGGCGTCCTACTCTCCCACAGGGTCCCCCCTGCAGTACCATCGGCGCTCTGGGGCTTAGCTTCCG